>NZ_AKFK01000047.1:0-132600 GCF_000272495.1 Methylobacterium sp. GXF4
GGAGAACTTTTCCTTGCCCATGATTCCCATTCCTGCGGCGGGGACCACGCTGTTCCCCGGATCCTGGTCGGCCGCCCCGAACGTGAAGAGGGGCGAAAAACGCGGTCCGCTTAGAGGCTCGGCCGCTCGCGATCAAGGTCCGGCGCGCACGAGGCCCCCGGTGCGACGCCGTCTGTCAAGCGCCGAGCCGCCACATTGGACCGCGCGGATACTGATGCTCACCACTTCCAGTGGACACTTTCGAGACACAGTGTGGCTTGCAGGGCATAGCGGATCTGAAGCGGCCGAGCTTAAGTGGCGACAACCACTGGTCACCCGGGTCCCGCAAACATGATGAAGAAGTTCCTCCTCGCCACCGCCGCCACGGCGCTGGTCTCGACGGCCGCCGTCGCTGCCGACCTGCCGCGTCGCGCCGCGCCGCCGCCGGTCTTCACTCCGGTTCCGGTCTTCACCTGGACGGGCTTCTACGCGGGTCTCGAGTCGGCCTACACCTTCACCGACCGCGAGCGCATCACCACGGTCGGCGTCCTGCCGGGCAACGCCGCCAACGTCGCGCTGGGCCGCCGCCCGGCCGTGACCTCGACCACGCAGGACGGCTTCGCCAACATCGGCGGCACCGCCGGCTACAACTATCAGTTCACGCCGGGCTCCGGCATCGTGGTCGGTATCGCCAACAGCATCGACTGGACCGACATCACCAAGAACCGGGTCGTGCTCGGCACCGGTAACGTCGCCGGCGGCCCGCCGAACCTCAGCCAGTTCCGCCAGAGCCTCGACTGGCTCGGCACCCTCACCGGCCGCGCCGGCTACGCCTTCGACCGGGTCCTGGTCTACGGCATGGGCGGTCTCGCCTACGGCAACCTGTTCCACGACGCGAACTTCTACACCCCGGGCGGCGCCCTGCAGTTCGCCGGCCGCTATGACGACTTCAAGACCGGCTTCGCCTATGGCGGCGGCATCGAGTTCGCGATCCCGACCGACAGCTTCCTGAACAACTTCGCGGTCGGCAAGTATCTCGGCATCAAGTACGACGCCGTGACCATCAAGGCCGAGTACCTGCACTACGACCTCGGCAGCCAGAGCGTCCTCGTCGCCGCGCTTCCGGGCGTCGGCAACGGCTCGTACATCTCGCGCTTCCGGACCGAGGGCAGCATCGTCCGCGCCGGCTTCAACTACAAGTTCGGCGGCTTCTAGGACCGAGCCGAAAGGCGCAGCCCGGGAGCGAACCGCCCGGGCTGACATTCGCGGGCGCGTGCCGGGATCGGCGCGCGCCCGTCTTGTTTTCGGGCTGTCGCGAGACGGCCTAGCAGGCGCGCAGATGCGCGATGAGCCGGGCCGCCGCTTCGTCCGGCGTGCCGGTGTTGAGGATGGTCAGGTCGGCCCGGACCCGGGCCTCGCGGGCCAGGCGCGCGGCGAGGTCGCCGTCCTCCGGACGATTGCGGGCCGCGATGCGGCTGGCCAGAATCTCGGGGGGCGCCGTAACCTCGACCACGCTGACCGGAACGGTGCCGCCCCGGGCCTCCTCGACGATGCGGCGCGAGACGTTGCAGACCACGACATGCCCGCCGGCGGCGAGATCGGCGGCCTGCGCGGGAATCGCGTAGCCGAGGCCGTGGGCGCGCCAATGCAGGGTGAAGGCGCCGGACGCGCAGCCGGTCTCGAAGGCGGCCGCGTCGATCTCGTCGTTGTCCTCGTCGCCGGAGGGCGGCCGGGTCACGAGGCGGCGGGGGAAGACGTAGCGCGGGTCGCCCGCCAGCTCCGCCCGGGCCAGCCGGATCAGCGTATCCTTGCCGGCGCCGCTCGGGCCGACCACCAGGACCAGGCAGCCCGCCATCAGGCGACCCGCTGGCCGGCGCGCCAGACCTCCCGGACCACCGGCACCCCTTCCGCGCGCTGGACCCGCACCAGGTCGGCCCGCAGGCCCGCCTGCAGGGCGCCGCGGTCGGTCAGGCCGGTGGCACGGGCGGGATTGGCCGTGACGGTGGCCAGCGCCTGCGGCAGCGAGATCGCGGGCGCCTGCTCGGGCAGCAGGAACGCTGCCATCAGCAGGCTCGCCGGCACGTAATCCGACGACAGGATGTCGAGATGGCCGGCCTCGGCCAGCGCCAGGGCGGCGACGTTGCCGGAATGCGAGCCGCCGCGGATCAGGTTCGGCGCGCCCATCATCACGGTGATCCCGCGCCCGTGGGCGGCCTCGGCGGCCTCCAGGGTGGTCGGGAACTCGGCCAGCGCCACGCCCTCGCCGGCGGCGAGCTCGACATCGGCCAGGGTCGTGTCGTCGTGGCTCGCCAGGGGGATGCCCATCTCCTGGGCGAACTGGACCAGGGCCGGACGGTTGCGGCCGTTCAGCGCCTGCCCCTCCCGGATCTTGCGCTCGGTGTTGACCCGGATCTCCTCCAGGGTGCGGCCGCCCCGCGTGGCGTAGGTGTAGTACTTCTCCATATCCCGGAACTGGCGCTGGCCCGGGGTGTGGTCCATCAGCGAGATCAGGCCGATCGGGTAGCGCGCGTTGAAATCCGCCACCGTGTCGAGCACGTCCGCGGACGGCAGCTCGCAGCGCAGATGCGTGTAGTGCTCGGCCCGGAACAGGTCGCCGGCGCGCGCGGTCTCGATCGCCGCGGCGAGCTGCTTCAGCTCGGAGCCGAGACCGCTGCCGTCGGGGTCGCTGCCGGCGCGCAGGGAATCGAACACCGTGGTGATGCCCGAGGCGGTGATCTGCGCGTCGTAGGCGAGCACCGCGCCGAGGGGATGCCAGCGGACCTTGGGCCGGGGCGCGAAGTGGCTCTCGAGGTGATCGGTGTGCAGCTCGATCAGCCCGGGGATCAGGTGGTCGCCGCCGAGGTCGAGGCCGCGCTCGGGCGCGCGCCCGGTGCCGATCTCCGCGATGAGTCCGTCGGTCACGGCGAGCCAGCCGTGCTCGACCCGGTCCGGCAGGACCAGGATCGCGTTCTCGAGGATCAGGTCGCTCATCGGAACTCCTCTACAGCCTCGTCCCGCACGGTGGCATCCAGCGTTCGGAAAAAGACGATGTGAATCACAGGTCTAGCGCGTCGTGCCGGCTCCGATTCCCGCCACGCCGCGCTAGGCCGCCCGGGCTTGCGCGAAGCGCGTCACGTCGACGATTCGCGTCGCCACAGCATCGCGCATCTCGCTGTCGTGAAAGATGCCGAGCACGCCGGCCCCGGCGGCCAGCTTCTCGCGCACGAGCGCGGCCACCACGGCGCGGTTGCTGGCGTCGAGGGAGGCGGTGGGCTCGTCGAGCAGGAGCAGCGGCCGGTCGGCGATCAGCCCCCGGGCGATGTTCACCCGCTGCTGCTCGCCGCCGGAGAAGGTGGCGGGCGGGAGGCTCCAGAGCCGCTCGGGCAGGTTGAGCCGGGCCAGCAGATCCTGCGCCCGCGCGCGCGCCGCGTCCTCGGACAGGCCGCCCTCGCGGCCGGCGGCCTCGACCACGTCGAGGGTCGAGACCCGGGGGATCACCCGCAGGAACTGCGACACGTAGGCGATGACCCGCGCCCGCAGGGCCAGCATCCGGCGCGGATCGGCCCGTACCACGTCCACCACCGCGTCGCCGTCGCGGACCAGGATCGCGCCGGCATCGCAGCGGTAATTGCCGTAGGCCATCTTCAGGAGAGAGGACTTGCCCGCCCCGGAGGGGCCGCCGAGCACCACGCACTCGCCCGGCGCCACCGAGAGGCTCACCCCGCCCACCACCGGAAGAACGACGCCGCCGCGCAGGTGCAGGGTGAAGCTCTTGGCGACGTCCTGGAAGGTCAGAAGCGCGGTCATGCGGCGAGCACCGAGGAGACGAGGAGCTGGGTGTAGGCGTGCTCGGGATCGTCGAGCACCCGGTCGGTCAGGCCGGTCTCGATCACCCGGCCGGCGCGCATGACGATGATCCGGTGCGAGAGCAGCCGCGCCACCGCGAGGTCGTGGGTGACGATGATCACCGCCAGGCCGAGCTCGGCCGAGAGCCGCCGGATCAGGTCGAGCAGCCGGGCCTGGACCGAGACGTCGAGCCCCGAGGTCGGCTCGTCCATCAGCACCAGCCTCGGGCCGGTGACGAGGTTGCGGGCGATCTGCAGGCGCTGGCGCATGCCGCCGGAGAAGCGCGTCGGCGGATCGTCGATCCGGTCGGCGGCGATCTCGACCCGGCCGAGCCAGTCGAGCGCCTGCCCGCGGATGTGGCCGTAATGGCGCTCGCCGACCCCCATCAGGCGCTCGCCGACATTGCCGCCGGCCGAGACCGTCATGCGCAGGCCCTGGGCCGCGTCCTGGCGCACGAAGCCCCAGTCGGTGCGCATCAGCGCCCGGCGCTCGGCCTCGCTCAGGCCGGCGAGGTCGCGCAGCACGCCGTCGCGCATCCGGTAGGAGACCGTCCCGGCATCCGGCGCCAGCTCGGTGGCGACGAGGGAGAGCAGCGTCGACTTGCCGGAGCCGGATTCACCCACGATCGCCAGCACCTCGCCGGGATCGAGGTCGAACGACACGTCGGCGCAGCCGAGGCGCGCGCCGTAGCGCTTGGTCAGGCCGCGAACCTGCAGCAGGGGCTCGCTCATCGGGTCACCTCTGCGGCGTCGGGCACGAAGGGCGGATCAAGGCGGAAGCTGTAGCCGTAGCGCTCGAAGCCGAGGCTCTCGTAGAAGGCGTGCGCCGGCTTGGCGTCGACATTCGAGGACAGGGCGAGCTTGTAGCAGCCCCGGGCCTGGGCGATGCGGAACGCCTCGCGCATCATCGCCCGGCCGAGGCCGCCGCCGCGATGCCCGGACGCGACCACCACACTCTCGACGAGGGCCGACGGCATGCCCCAATGGGCGATGTTGTCGAGGATGACGAGGCAGAAGGTGCCGACGATCCCGCCGTCGACCTCCGCCACGTAGAGCCCGTAATCGGGATAGGCTGTGACGATCCGGTCGAGGAGCGCCTCGGCCTGATCGCTTGTCGCCACCCGGCCGGCATTCAGCTCGGCGTAGAGGGCGAGGACAGCCGGAAGGTCGGGCTTTCCGGCCCGGCGGACCGTGAGGCCGGTCATACCGCGTCTCCCGTGCCGACATGGCCGTCCGCGCGGCGCCCCTCGCAATGGTCGGTGTCCGAGCAGACGAACATCCGCCGGCCGGCATCGTCGAGCAGCATCTCGTCGAGATAGACGCCCTCGGCGCCGCACAGGGCGCAGGGCTGGTCGAATTGCTGCACCCGGAACGGATGGTCCTCGAAGTCGAGGCTGCGCACCGAGGTGTAGGGCGGCACCGCGTAGATGCGCCGCTCGCGCCCCGCCCCGAACAGCTGCAGGGCCGGGCAATCATCCATCTTCGGGTTGTCGAATTTCGGCGTCGGCGACGGGTCCATCACGTAGCGGCCGGCGACCTCCACCGGGTAGGCGTAGGTGGTGGCGATGTGGCCGTGGCGGCTGATATCCTCGTAGAGCTTCACGTGCATGGCGCCGTACTCGCGCAGGGCGTGGAGCTGGCGGGTCTCGGTCTCGCGCGGCTCGAGGAAGCGCAGAGGCTCGGGGATCGGCACCTGGTAGACCAGCACCTGGCCCTCGCGCAGGGGCGTCTCCGGGATGCGGTGGCGGGTCTGGATGATCGTCGCCTCGGTGGTCCGGGTGGTGGTGGCGACCCCGGAGGTGCGGGCGAAGAAGCGCCGGATCGAGACCGCGTTGGTGGTGTCGTCGGCGCCCTGGTCGATCACCTTGAGCACGTCCGCGCGCCCCAGGACCGCCGCCGTGACCTGCACGCCGCCGGTGCCCCAGCCGTAGGGCATCGGCATCTCCCGGGAGGCGAACGGCACCTGGTAGCCCGGCACCGCGATGGCCTTGAGGATGGCCCGGCGGATCATCCGCTTGGTGCCCTCGTCGAGGTAGGCGAAATTGTAGCCGGCTTCGGATCGGCTCGGCTCGATCATCGCTGTCGCGCTCACTCGGCCGCCTCCTGCACGCTGTCTGAATCTCGAAAAAACTCGGCGCGCAGGCGCCGGACCAGCTCCAGCTCCGCCTGGAAGTCGACGTAGTGGGGCAGCTTCAGGTGCTCGACGAAGCCGGTGGCCTGGAGGCTGTCGCAATGGGCGAGCACGAATTCCTGGTCCTGGGCCGGGCTCGTCACGGGCTCGCCGAGCTCCGCCGCCCGCAGCGCCCGGTCGACCAGGGCCATGGCCATCGCCTTGCGCTCGCTCTGCCCGAAGGTGAGCCCGTAGCCGCGGGTGAATTGGGGCGGCGTCGTCCCGGAGCCCGAGAACTGGTTGACCATCTGGCACTCGGTGAGCCGGATCCGGCCGAGCGGAACCGGGAAGCCCAGCTCCTCCGGCACGAACTCCACCGCCACGTCGCCGACCCGGACCTCGCCCACGAACGGGTGAGTGCGGCCGTAGCCGCGCTGGGTCGAGTAGCCGAGGCCGAGGACGAAGCCCTCGTCGCCCCGGGCCAGGGCCTGGAGGCGCAGGGCCCGGTCGGCCGGGTAATCCACCGGCTCCCGGGTGAGGTCGCCCACGGGGGCGCCATCATCCGGAGGCGAAGGCTCGATCAGGCCGTCCTGGGCCAGCAAGTCGGTGACCCGCGGGCAGGTGCCGGCATCGTCGCGCGGCTCGGCCTCGGCGGCGGGCTCGACCGTGCCCGCGCCGGCGAGCGCGAAGTCGATCAGCCGGTGGGTGTAGTCGAAGGTCGGCCCGAGCACCTGGCCGCCGGGCAGGTCCTTGAAGGTCGCCGAGACCCGCCGCGCCACCGCCATGGCGCCGGTATCGACCGGCTTCGAGGCGCCGAACCGCGGCAGCGTCGTCCGGAAGGCGCGGACCAGGAAGACCGCCTCGACCACGTCGCCGCGGGACTGCTTGAGGGCCAGCGCGGCGAGGTCGGGATCGTAGAGCGAGCCCTCGGCCATCACCCGGTCGACCAGGAGCGTCATCTGCTCGCGGATCTGCGCGACGGTGAGTTCCGGCACGGCCGGGTCGCCCCGGCGGGTCTCGGCGAGCAGCCGGTGGGCGTTGTCGATGGCGGCCTCGCCGCCCTTCACAGCCACATACATCGGTCAGCTCTCCGTGACGGCGGTGGAGCGCGGGAGGCCGGCGACGCGGCCGGGGGCGGTGAGGATCAGGTCGATTCCCAGGGGGAACCCGGCGCGGTTCTCGGCCAGCTGCCCGACGAACCGCTCCGGCAGAGGCGCGAGCGCGATCCGCGTCGTACCGTCGATCCCGGGACCGGTGAGACGCAGCCCCTCCCCGGCCGTGATCGTGTCCAGAGCCAGCACCAGGGTGGTCGAGGTGTCGGGATAGGCCGGCGTGCCCGGCGCGAAGCGGACGAACGGCGGGCATCGGGCCGGATCGCGGATCAGCGCGAAGGCCGCCCGGGCCGGGTCGTCGGTGAGCGGCGCCCCGGTGTGGAAGCGGAGATAGGCGGCGACCTCGGGCGCGGCCGCGAGGCCGGAATCGAGCCAGACCGGTGTGTCGGCATCGGTGAGCGCCAGCGCGATGGCGGCGAGTTCCGGGGTCAGCGGCGCCGGGGGTTCCAGCCCGGCCTCGAGGCGCCGGGGCAGGCCCGGGCGGGCGAGGGCATCCATCACGGCGCGGAACGTCCCCTGCGCGTCGTGGACCGGATCGGCGAAGCCGGGTGCGAGCATGCTCAATCCTCCCCGCGGGCCAGCGTCAGGAAATCGACGCGGGTGGCGGCGGTGCGACGGGCCGCCCGATGGCGGGCGGCCTCGGCCTTCTCGGCAGCCGACCGGAGCGCGTCCTCGACCCGGGCGCGACGGGACGGATCCTGCCAGAGCGCGTCGAGGGTGGCGGCGAGCCGCGCCTTCATGCGGTCGCGGCCGAGATGGTAGGCGAAGCCGGTGGCCCCGTCGGGGAGCCGGATCGCCGCCCGGGTCACGCTGACCTCGCCGAGATTGAACGGCCGCCCGTCGCCGCCGATTCGGCCCGTGGCCATCACCAGCCCGGTCTCGGGCGGGCGCAGGTCCTCGATGGGCGGGGCTGCGAGGGTCTGCAAGGCGGCGTCGAGGTCGTCCCGGCTCGCATCGGCGCAGAGCGCCATCACGGCCCGGCGGGCCGCACTCTCATCGGGGCCTTGGTGAAGCGGGCTCGTCGCCATCGCGAATCCCTCTGTCGATCTGTTGTCTAGTCGTGTAGACAACTAGCGTGCCGGGCGCAAATGAAGTTTGGATGACAGGATGGATGCACAGGAGCAGGCGCCCGGCCTCGTCCGGGGCGAGGGGCTGACGGCGTGGCGGCAGATCGCCGACGCGCTGACCGCCGATATCGCGGCCGGGCGCTACGCGCCGGGCCAGCAGATGCCGACCGAGGCGGCGCTCGCCGCGCGCTTCGCGGTCAACCGGCACACGGTGCGGCGGGCGCTCGCCGCCCTGGCCGAGAGCGGCCTCGTGCGCGCCAGCCAGGGGCGCGGCACCTTCGTGGAGGAGGCGCCGCTCGCCTACCCGATCGGCCCGCGCACCCGCTTCTCCGAGATCGTCACCGGGGCCGGGCGCGAGGCCTGGGGCGACCTGCTCGCCTCGGCCATCGTCCCGGCCGGCCCCAAGCAGGCGGCGGCGCTGGCGATCGAGCCGGGTGCGCCCATCCTCGAATTGCTGACGATCCACCGGGCGGACGATGCCCCGATCTCGACCGCGCAGACCTGGCTGCCCCTGCCGCGCTTTTCCGGCTTCGCCGCAGCTTACGCCGAGCGCGGCTCGATCACCCGCGCCTTCGCGGCCTGCGGGGTCCACGATTACACCCGCCTCTCGACGCGGATCCGCGCCCGTCCGGCCGATGCCCAGGAGGCGGAGCGCCTCGACATCGCCCCCGGGCGGGTGGTCATGGTGGTGTCGAGCGTCAACATCGACTCCGCGGGCGTGCCGATCCAGGCGAACCGCACGCTGTTCGCCGCCGACCGGGTCGAGCTGGTGATCGGCGGCTGAAATCGCTCAGCGCGCCGCCGGCCCGATGATCGCCCGGCGCAGGCGGGTCGAGACCCAGTCGATCGCCGCCACGGTGGCGAGGATCATCAGCACCAGGAACGCGACCTGCTGCAGCTCCAGGACGCGGATCAGCTCGGTCAGGTACTGGCCGATGCCGCCCGCCCCGACGATGCCGATGATCGTGGCCGAGCGGGTGTTCGATTCGAAGAAATACAGCACCTGGCTCGCCAGCACCGGCAGCACCCCGGGGATCAGCCCGAAGCGGATGCGGTGCAGGGCCGAGCCGCCCGAGGCGACGACGCCCTCGCCCGGCCGCCGGTCGCAGGTCTCGATCGCCTCGGAGAACAGCTTGCCGAACGCCCCGAAATCCGAGCACGCGATGGCGAGCATCCCCGCGAAGGGGCCGAGGCCGACGACGTTGATCCAGATCAGCGCCCAGATCAGCACGTCGACCGAGCGCATCACGTCGAGGCCCCGGCGCACGGCGAAATGCGCGAACAGGTTGGGCACGACGTTGCGGGCGGCGAGCAGCGCCACCGGGAAGGCCAGGATCGCCGCCGTCAGGGTGCCCAGGAAGGCGATGCCCAGCGTCTCGCCCAGGGCGTGCACGAAGGTGCCGAGATGCCCCTCCGGCGAGGGCGGCAGCATCAGCAGCGCGAAGGAGCCGAGGCGCCCGAGCCCGTAGAGGAGGCGCGCGGGCGACATCTCGAACTGCCAGGCGCCGAAGCCGGCCAGCCCGATCAGGCCGCCGAGAAGCAGCGCGGCGCGCAGGCGCGCGGGCCAATCCGTCCGGAACTGCGCCGGGTAGCGGGCGCGCAGGCGCGCGAGCTCGGCCCGAGCCTCGGCCCGCAGGGTTTCGGAGCGGGCCTTGCTCATCGGGCCTCCTCGGTGCCGGTCAGCCGGTGGCGGACCTGCTCGGTGGCGAGGTCGATGCAAATGACGGTGAGGATGATCAGGCCGAGGATCGCGCTGACATCCGCGTAGTAGAAGTTGCGGATCGCGGCCAGAAACTCCTGCCCGATGCCGCCGGCGCCGACGAAGCCCAGCACCGCCGCCCCGCGCACGTTGATCTCGAAGCGCAGCAGCGCGTAGGAGGCGAAGTTTGACAGGACCTGCGGCAGCACGGCGAAGCGCACGGTCTCGATCCAGCTGGCCCCCGAGGCCGACAGGCCCTCGACCGGCCGCATGTCGATATTCTCGACCACCTCGGAGAACAGCTTGCCGAGCGCCCCGGTGGTGTGGACCGCCAGGGCCAGCACGCCGACCATCGGGCCGAGCCCGAAGGCGATGACGAACAGCAGCGCGAACACCACGTCGGGAATCGTGCGGCACACCTCGAGGAAGCGCTTGGCGATGAAGCGCACCGTGGGCGACCGCACCAGGTTGGCGGCGGCCACGAAGCTGAGGGCGAAGCCCGCGAGGCCGCCCAGCAAGGTGCCGAGATAGGCCATCAGCACGGTCTCGCCGAGCAGGGCGAGCCATTTGGGCAGGCCCCAGTACCAGGCGCGCACATCCTCAAGCGGATGCTCGAGACCGACGGGCGGCCAGATCTGCGCGAGATAGGCGGTGAACTTGCCGATATTCTCGGCGAAGACGAGCGGCCGCACTTCGGCGGCGAGGGCCGCGAGCAGCGCCAGCACCGCCACGACGGCGAAGCTCGCGAGCGTGCGGCGGCGGGCGGCGCCGCTCGCCGCCGCGTACAGGCCGGAGAGGGCGGCTTCCCGCTCCAGCGGCAGGGGTGTCAGGCCGCGCAAGGCGGGTTTCCGATCAGGCTTGCGATCAGGACTTCTTGCACTGCTCGTCGTTGAACTTCAGCATGTCGATGATCGGCTGGTAATCCTTGAGCGTCACCGGGGTGAGGCTGAGATCCTTGCCGTCGGACAGCTTGTCGAACGCCGCCTTGTCGGCGGTCGGCATGTCGAGGAAGGCCTGGCGGATCTTGGCCTTCAGGTCGTCCGGCAGGCTCGCCAGCACGGCATAGGGGCCCTCCGGCAGGAAGTCGGACTTGAACACCACCCGGAAATCCGACTTCTGCATCGGCGTGCCGTCGGGCTTCTTCAGCATGCCCTTCGTGATCATGCGGGTCACGATCGAGTCGGTCTCGGAGTTCCACAGGTTCGCGGCGGCGTCGACGGTGCCCTGGGTCAGGGCCAGGACGGCATTCTCGTGGCTGCCGGCAAACACCGCCTTGGCGAAATGCTTGTCCACGTCGAAGCCGGCCCGCTTCAGGAAGAAGCGCGGGGCCTGGTTGCCGGAGGTGGAGTTCGGATCGACCAGGGCGAGGTTCTTGCCCTTGAGGTCTTCGATCGTCTTGTACGGGCTGGAGGCCAGCGTGTAGATCACCGAGTAATAACCCGACGCGCCGGTCTCGTGCTGCGGGTTCACCATCGGATCGACCTTCACGCCGGTCATCACGGCCCGGGCGAAGGAAGCCGGCCCGTAGAACGCGATGTGGATGTTGCCGGCGCGCTGGCCCTCGATCACGGCGGCGTAGTCGCTGGCGACCCGCAGCTTCACCGGCACGCCGACCGCCTTGCTCAGGTAGTTCGCCAGGGGGGCGTAGCGGTCGTTGGTGCCGCTGGCATTCTCCATCGGGATGACCGCCAGGGTCAGCTCGGGATACTTGGCCTTCCAGTCCTGGGCGGCGGCCGGCAGGCCGAGGAGGGCGAGCGCCGCGGCCGCGGCGGCGAGGGTGCGTCGGGTGATCATCGTGTGGTCCTCGGGTGATGGATCGGCCGGCCGCCGGGCGGCGGCATGCCGGTGGTGAGGCGGTGGCGCCCGCAACGCGGCGCGAACCGGGTGAAAGCCCGGATCAGGAGCGTTTGCGCTGCTCGTCGTTGGCCTTCAGCATGTCCATGACCGGCTGGTAGTCCTTGAGCGTCACCGGGGTGACGCCGAGATCCTTGCCGTCGGAGAGCCGGTTGAACGCCGCCGTGTCGGCCTTGGGCAGATCGACGAAGGCCTGGCGGATCCTGGCCTTCAGGTCGTCGGGCAGGGTGGCCAGCACGGCGTAAGCGTCCCCGGGCAGGGCGCCGGACTTGAACACGATGCGGAAGTCCGACTTCTGCATCGGCTTGCCGGCGGCGTCCTTCACGACGCCCTTGGTGAGCATGCGCGTGAGATTGCTGTCCGTCTCGGAGTTCCAGAAGTTCGCCGCCGCATCCACGGTGCCCTGGGTCAGGGCCAGAACGGCGTTCTCGTGGCTCCCGGCATAGACGGCCTTGCCGAAATGCGTGTCGACGTCGTAGCCGGCCTGCTTCAGGAAGAAGCGCGGCGCCTGGTTGCCGGAGGTGGAGTTCGGATCGACCAGGGCGAGCTTCTTGCCCTTGAGGTCCTCGACCGTCTTGTACGGGCTGGAGGCCAGGGCGTAGATCACCGAGTAATAGCCCGCGGTTCCGGTCTCGTGCACCGGGCTCACCATCGGCTCGAGCTTTACCCCGGTCATCGCGGCACGGGCGAGCGAGGCCGCCCCGTAGAACGCGATCTGGATGTTGCCGGCGCGCTGGCCCTCGATCACCGCGGCGTAGTCGCTGGCGACCCGCAGCTTCACCGGCACGCCGAGCGCCTTGGTCAGGTAAGCGGTCAGGGGCGCGTAACGGTCGGCCGTGCCGCTGGCGTTCTCCGCGGGGATCACCCCCAGGCTCAGCTCGGGATACTTGGCCTTCCAATCCTGGGCGGCGGCCGGCAGGCCGAGCAGCGCGAGCGCTGCCGCGGCGGCGAGGGTGCGTCGGGTGATCATCGTGTGAGTCCCAGATCCGTATCAGGCGCTGGATCGGCCGACCGCAATCGGCACACCAAGCCAGGCGCTTCCCCGCCCTGTCATTTCTAGCGTTTTGGTCCCGACGCCGCCGGCTCAGGCGCCGATGGCGGCCTCGCGGATGGGCTGGACCGGCACGAGGCCCGGGAGCCCCGGCATGGCCGCCCGCTGCTCCGCCTCGCGCTCGGCGGAATCGTCCAGCACCTCGCCGGCCTCCAGGCCGTAGAGGCGGCGCGCCACGTCCTCGGTGAGGTCGAACGGGCCGCCATCGAACACCACCCGGCCGGCGGCGAGCCCGACGAGGCGGTCGCAATAGGCGCGGGCGAGGTCGAGCGAGTGCAGGTTGCACAGGACCGTGATGCCGTAGCGCCGGTTCACCGCCGCCAACGCGTCCATCACCAGGCGGGTGTTGCGCGGATCCAGGGACGCCACCGGCTCGTCGGCCAGCAGGATCTCCGGCTCCTGCACGAGGGCCCGGGCGATGGCGACGCGCTGTTGCTGCCCGCCCGACAGGCCGTCGGCCCGCTGGCCGGCGAACTCGCCCATGTCGAAGCTCTCGAGGGCGGCGAGCGCCATGGCCCGGTCCTCGTCGGACCACATCCGGAGCAGGGACCGATGGGTCGGCACATGGCTGAGTCGGCCCATCAGGACGTTGTTCATCACGTCCAGCCGGCCGACCAGGTTGAATTGCTGGAAGATCATGGCGCAGCGGGTGCGCCATTCCCGCAGGGCCCGGCCCGTCAGGCCGGTGACGTCGCGGCCGTCATAGAGGATGCGGCCCGAGCTCGGGTCGGCAAGCCGGTTGATCAGGCGCAGAAGTGTCGATTTGCCGGCTCCAGACCGGCCGATCACGCCCACGAAGGTCCCGCGCTCGATCTGCAACGAGACACCGTCCACGGCCCGGCGGCCGCCGTACTGACGCGTGAGATCCTCGACGACGAGCATTCATGTCCATCCGCTGCGGAATGCGCGCAGCTAAACGCCTCTTCGACGACGATTGGATGACGAATACCATCCGAGTTATTTAGTCGGCGCACCAAAGCAGCGGCCGCGCAGAGCGCTGTGCTCTATGTCCCGGACCAACTTGTGTACCGCTCCAGGAAATCCTCGATCGAGAGCGTGCGGAAATCCGGCAGCGCGCGGCGCAGGCGCTCGTGGTCCCAGTCCCACCAGGCGAGTCGCTCCAGGCGCTCGGCGATCGGCTCCGGAAAGCGGCGCCGCACCGGACGGGCCGGGTTGCCGACGACGATCGTGTAGGCCGGCACGTCGCGGGTCACGATCGCCCCCGCGCCGATTACGGCGCCGGTGCCGATGGTGCGGCCGGGCAGCACGACGACCCCGTGGCCGATCCAGACATCGTGGCCGATGGTCACCGGGCTGGACCGGCGGCGCTCGAAGAAGGATTCCTCGTCCACCTCCTCCGGCCAGTAGGCATGGGCCCGATAGGTGAAATGCGCCTGGCTCGCGCGCTCCATCGGGTGGTTGCCCGGGTTGATCCGGACGTGGGACGCGATCGAGCAGAACTTGCCGATGGTGGTGTAGATCACCTCGCCGTCCTGGCTGATGTAGGAATAATCGTCGAGGACGGTCTCGGTCAGGCGCGTGCGGGCGCCGACCTCGGTGTAGCGGCCGAGATGACACTCGGTGACCCGGGCGCTCGGGTCGATCGCGGGCGTGAGGCCCAGATAATGCTCAGCCATGGGCGCCCCCGAAGGGCAGGCGCGCCAGGAGCCGGAACGGCTCGGACCCGTCCTGGGACAGGAGGCACACGGCGTCGATCACCACGGGTTCCGGCCCGGAGGCGGCGTAGGCCTCGGTCAGCCGGCGCAGCCAGGCGGCGCGGCCGGGCTCCGGCAGGGCATCGGTCAGCGTCATGTGGAACCGGAAGGCTTCGAAGACATACGGGTAGCCCCAGCGGGCCAGGAGCGCGCGGCCGCGCGGATCGAGGCGCTCCGGGCGGCGCTTGGCGCGCTCGGCCTCCGAGAGCGGCGCCCGCAGCGGATCGAGGGCGGCGACGCATTCGGCGGCGAGCAGGCCGAGCTCCGGCGGCGGGGCGTCGGGCACCAGGGCGAGGAACGGCCCGAGCGCCGCGACCCGCAGCGGGCCGAGCGAAACCGGCGGGTGCCCGGCCGCAAGGTCCCGGGCGGTCGCGAGAAGGTCGGCCTCCTCGGCCGCCGGGGCGAGGCGCATCGGCGCCTTGAGGGTCGCGTGGAACCCGTAGATCCGGGCCCCCGCGGTGACCGCGGCGAGGTCGCCGAGCCCGTCCGGAGGCGGGACCGGGGCGCCGGCGACGTTGTCGTAGCCCAGCACGGCATTGCCGAAGGCCGCGAGCCCCGAGCCGGGCGCGGGGAGCCAGTAGAGGGCGTAGCGGCGCGTCATGTCCCGACCTCCGGCTCCCGCGCGGTCACGCCGTCGGCGCGCAGGCGCGGTCGACGCTCGCCCGGCGGGGGCGCACATCCATGGCGTTGCCGCGCCACACGATGGCGCTCTGCACCCAGGCCCCCAGCCAGATCGCCGGGATCAGGGCGTCGCGCGCCAGGAAGGCCGCCCACATCCGCGGCCCGCGATGCCAGCCCGCGCGGGCCGCGAGCCGGTCTTCGGCGCCATAGCACAGCCCGGCGAGGGCGGCAGCGCCCGCGAGCCCGGTCAGGCTGCCGGCCCAGAGGGCGATCAGGAGCGCCGGCAGCAGGACGCCGCTGCCGATCTCCGGGGCGAAGAACAGCGGGAAGGTCACCCGCCGCAGCCGCGCCCAGCGCAGCTGCCGGGCCCAGACCTCACGGAAGCCGCGGGGCCCGAGCGGCTGCTCGAACGGGCTCGCGACCAGATGGACGCGCTTGCCCGCCGCCCGCACGAGCTTGGTGGCGGCGGCGTCCTCGGCGATCTCGGAGGCCAGCGCCTGCAGGCCGCCCTGGGCCTCCAGGAAGGGCTTGTGCCAGAGCATGCTCTTGCCCTGCGCGAAGCCCAGGCCGAACGCCTCGGCAGCGTATTGCCAGCGCGCCTGCAGCGTATTGAGGAAAGCGCATTCGACCTCGGCCATGAAGCTGCCCGGACGGGCGCCCGCCGGGGTCGAGCAGACGAGGCCGGTCTCGTCCCGCCAGGCCGCCTGGAGCCGCTGGAGGTAGTCCGGCGGCATGGCCACATTGGAATCGGCCAGCACGACCCAGTCATGCGCGGCGGCGCGCCAGCCGCGCAGGCAATTGTTGAGCTTCGGATTGTCGCTGATGCGCTCGTCGCCGAGGATCAGCCGGGCCGGCACCTGCGGGTGGTCGGCGATCAGGCGCTGCACCCGCGGCACGATCGGATCGTCGGGATCGGCCACGCAGAAGATCAGCTCGTAGGCCGGATAGGCGAGGTGGAAGCTGCGGGCCAGCATCTCGTCGCTGAACGCCTCGATCCCGTGGAGCGGGCGGACCAGGGATACGGGGGCGCCGGCCGGGAAGGTGGAGGCGCCGCGGACCTGGCCGATGCGCCGGCCCGCGATCGCGATGCTGGCGATCTGGACGAGGGCCAGGATCGCGCCGAGGGACAAAGCCGACACCGTGGGGTCAATCATGCGGATCCCTCGTGTACGCTCGTGATCGGCCCGGCTCGCCGGCGAGCGCGCGTCGCATCAACGACTTAGAGCCGCACCCAGTCCGGGCGCGGCTCTAGCGGCCGGACCGCGTCAGTCGTGTGACAGAGCGCCCATCAGAACCGGAGGGTGAAATTGCCCTTCACGGCCTGGTCCTGGGCGCGGGCGCCGACCTGGCCGGTATAGGCCACGCCCAGGCTGGCGTTGGGCGCCACCGCCAGGTCGAGCCCGGCGCCGGCCACCAGCGCGTCCCGGTCGATCGGGACGCCCGCGCTCAGGAAGGAAGGCCCGCTGCCGAAGCTCAGCAGAGCCGTCGGCACCACGTCCCCGAACGCCCGCCGGTAGCCCAGCTGCCCGTGCGCCGTCAGCGGAAGCCCGAAGCCCAGATCCAGGCTGGTCTGCGCCCGCACCCCCGCCGTCACCGCGCCGAGGTCGTAGTCGCGCGCGTAGCTCACCAGCGCCGCCGCGCCCCCGGTCTCCGCGAACCCGTCGCGCCGGATGCCGATATAGGCCCCGCCCACGAACGGCTCGATATACGAGGCCGCCACCGCCGGCCCGTCCTTCGAGACCAGGGCCGAGGCCGCGCCGAACGCGAACCGGTAGCCGATCTCGCCGAACCCCTGGACGGTGTGGCCGCCGCCATGGCCGGTCGGGCTGTCCGACAGGCCGTAGAGCACGCTGCGCCGGGTGCGGGTGTCGGTATCGGCGTAGAGGGCGCCCAGCCGCACCGAGACCGGGCCGAACGCGTAGCCGCCGTAGACGCCGCCGAAGCCGCTCTTGAGCGTCGCGCTCTCCGCCCGGGCACCGCCGCCCTGCCGGCCGGCGCTGTCGAGGTTGGTCTCGGTGTAGCCGCCGACCAAGCCGAACCGGACCCCGCTCGGCAGCCGGATGTCGGCGCCGAGCGCGAAGCCGGCGATCTGCCGGTCGAGGTCGAAGGCGTTGCCGCCCCCGCCCGCCGTGCCGAACGCGCCGAAGCCCTGGCCCCAGAGGCCGAACACCTGCGGGTCGAGGGTGCGCACCGGGACCTGGGCCACCGGCGGCGCCCGGCCGGGCAGGTCGGCGGTGTAGGCCGCCGGGACGGTGCCGTAATCCAGGCCCGGGGCGTCGCCCCCCCGGCGCAGGCGGTCGAGCACCGCCTCGCGCACGAAGAACGCGGTCTCGTAGGCGGCCGAGACCGTGCTGGCATGGATGTCGCCGGAGAGCGCCCGGAAGCCGTCGGCGGCCTCGTCGGTGGTGAAGGCCAGGGCGGCGTCGTAGGCCCGGCCGGCGCCGGCCGCCTGGATCGCGTTGGCGGCGGCGATGCCGTTGCGGCCGGTGGCGCCGGCGGCGAGCGGCACGTCGTTGCGGGTGAGGGTCAGGTCGACCTCGTTGGGGCGGTAGCGCAGGCCCGGGGACAGGAAGGCGAGGTTGGCGGTGACCCCGTCGAACCGGCCGGAGACGCCGCCGGCGGCGGTGAGGATCGCGTAGGTGGTGCGCGGGTTGTAGGTGCCCGAGGCCGCCTGCACCTGCACGGTGCCGCCGGCCAGCGTCGCGGCGCCGCCGGCGGCGATCCTGTCGGCCTGTCCGGCGGCGTTGGCCTCGACCCGGTAGGTCGAGCCCGGGGCGAAGGCGACCGCGCCGGCGACGGTGAGCGTGCCGATCGAGTTGCCCGGCGCCACCGTACCGCCCGACAGCGCGTTGACGCCCCCGACGCTGCCCGAGCCGCCCAGCAGGCCGCCGGCATTGACCGAGACGGTGCCCGCGATGGTGCCGTTGGCGTAGAGCGCGCCGCCATTGCCGATGCCGACATCGATGCCGAGGCGGTCGGTGGCGTCCATGCGCAGGGTGCCGGTGACGTTCCCGAAATAGCCGGCGGCGGCGTAGAGGTCGATGCGGCTCCAGTAGCTCAGCGGGCTGCCGTAGAAGGCGGCCAGCGCGTTGGTCTCGGTGTTGACGACGACCTGGTTGATCGTGTCGGTCGAGAGCTGGCCGTAGAGGCCGCCCTGGGGGGCGAGGGTGCGGGCGGCCGCGGTCGATCCGCCGTAGAGCGGGGCCAGCAGGATCGAGGCGTCGGGCCCGCCCGCGGGGGCGGCCTCGCGCGGGGCCTGGGCGAAGGACAGGGTCGGCAGGCCGTAGGTCAGGCGGGCCTGGTAGGCGGCCTGGTTGGCGGCGGAGGGGATGTAGGGGTTGCCCGTGATGTTGGGCGCCCCGGCCGCGCAGGCCGCGACGGTGTTGCCGCACTGGGCGGCGAGGTAGGCCTGGATCTGGCCCTGGGCCTGGACGAACTGGTTGGGCAGGTTGAGCGCGACGCCGGTCACCGCGGCGTTGTTGATATAGGCCGGGTTGGTGAAGGCCTGGGCGAGGTCGTAGGCCGACAGGGCCCGGCTGCCGATGACGTCGAGCGGGTAGTGGACGCCGAGGACGATGCGGCTCTCGCCGTACTCGGAGGCGCGCAGCAGCAGGCTCTGGTATTGCTGCGGCACCAGCATCGCCAGCAGGTAGCCGCTGGTGAACGCGTAGGTGGTGTGGCCGCTCGGGAAGGACGGGTTCGTGGCGATGCCGTTGAGCGCCGTCGGATCGAACGCGTTGAAGCGCTTGGGCGCGACCTGGACGGGGCGCGAGGATCCGTAGACGTCCTGGCCGGGTTGGGTGTTGTTCACCCCGTAGGCGAGATCGTAGACGCTGTTGGTGGTGTTGGGCAGGCCGTTATAGGTCGGCAGCGTGTAGCCTGCCGGCGCGACCGCGGGCACCGCCACGTAATTGGCCGGGGTCACGCTCGGATTGTTGGCCGCGCCGTTGGCGAAGTAGTTCTTGGCGACGCCCAGGTTGTTGCCCGTGAACGTGTTGGCATTGACCAGCAGGTTGACCACGCTGCCGAGGGCGCCGGCGGCGCCCTGGGCGACCCCGCGCTGGTAGATCGGTCCGAGCTGCGTGCCGAGGCCGCCGACGAGCTGCTGCGGGACGATGCCGTTGATCGGCGTCTGCCTGGGCAAGCCACCGCCGATATTGGCGGCGACGCCGTAGATGCCGAGCCCGACCGAGGACAGGTTGTTGCTGGCCGAAGCGAGGAGGTTCTTGTCGCTGATCGCCAATTGCTGCCGGGCGAGCCCGGCACCGTTGTTCAGCGCCGCCGTCTGCGACAGGTTCTGGTCCAGCGTCGCCTGCCCGGTCGCCGTCGCGTTGAGCGACAGGAACGGCGACAGCAGGTTGAGGACGTTGACGTCGGAGGCCGTCGTGTTGACGGTCTGCGCCTGCACACCCGAACCGCATGCGGCGACCATCAACGCCGCGATCGAGACCCCGTAGCGAAACGTCATTCCCGGCCCCCAAGCCTGCGACCATTCGGCCCGCGGCGGGAGATTTAACGAATTCTACGGATGCGAATGCGTCATAATCCATTCACATTGCGCTGAATCACGGGATGTATCTCCCGTGCAACAGGCGCTTATCTTAGCCGGCATAAATTTTCCGGTCGCGTTGCTTGCACGTTGCTTCATGCATGCCAGCCGCCGATGACCAAAGCTTCCAACGACTGGTCGAGTCCGTGGCATCGCCCAGCGGACGGCTCGCGTTATCTGCGGACAGATGTCAGTCCTCGGCATCCGCAGTGGGTGCCGCCGTATCAGTAAACACACCGGCCCTGGACTATAGGAGGACCGACTGAACTTGGTCCCAATTGATAGCTTCGTATTATCGGCCATAGACACGCGAATATAATGCTGCCGTGAATCGGCCCGGTAAAACGTCACTGAACCGTCATCGCGTAATCCTAATCCCGCCCCGCTTCCGAAGACGATTCAACGCGAGGGCCCATGTCCGATTCCGCCGTAATGCCGCAGCCGGTGGCGGGAGGCAGGCCAGCGAGCGGTCCGCGTCTCGACCACGGGATGCATCTGGGTGGCGTGGTCGCCTTCCTGGCCGTCCTGGTGGCCGGGCTCGGCTACGCGGTGGTGAGCCTGATCACCGACATGAACGCGGTCGGCGAGGCGCCGCTGGCCTACGGCGCCTTCGCGCTGCTCGGCCTCGCCCTGCTGATCGCCCTCGCCTTCGAATTCGTGAACGGGTTCCACGACACCGCCAACGCGGTGGCGACCGTGATCTACACCCACTCGATGCCGCCGCTGGTGGCGGTGGTCTGGTCGGGCTTCTTCAATTTCCTGGGGGTGATGCTGTCCTCCGGCGCGGTGGCCTACGCCATCGTCACCCTCCTGCCGGTGGAACTGATCCTCCATGTCGGCTCGGGGGCCGGCTACGCGATGATCTTCGCGCTGCTGCTGGCCGCCATCATCTGGAACCTCGGGACCTGGGCCTTCGGCCTGCCGAACTCTTCGTCGCACGCGCTGATCGGCTCGGTCCTGGGCGTCGGACTGGGCAACCAGCTCATGAGCGGCGGCACGGGCACTGCCGGGGTCGATTGGGGCCAGGCGCTCAACGTGTTCAAGGCGCTGCTGTTCTCGCCGGTCTGCGGCTTCGTCCTGGCCGCGGCGCTGCTGCTCGTCCTGAAATTCCTGGTGCGCCGCAAGGACCTCTACGAGGCCCCCAAGGGTGAGGCGCCGCCGCCGATCTGGATCCGCGGCATGCTGATCCTGACCTGCACGCTGGTGTCGTTCTTCCACGGCGGCAATGACGGCCAGAAGGGCATGGGCCTGATCATGCTGATCCTGATCGGCGCCGCGCCCACCGCCTACGCGCTGAACCGGACCATGTCGGACGACACGACCCCGGCCTTCATCGAGGCCTCCACGTCGGCGAGCCAGGTCTTCGCCGCCCGCGCCGCCGGCGCCCCCCAGCCGGACGCCGTGCAGGCGCGCCGGACGGTGACGGACGCCCTGAAGACCAAGAACCTGAACCAGCCGCCGGTCTACGCCGCCCTCTCGGCGCTCGCGACCGACATCGCCGCCAGCGTGAAGAATTACGGCGCGATCCGCACCGTGCCGGCCGCCCAGACCGAGAACATGCGCAGCGACATGTACCTCGCCGCCGACGCGGTGCGGCTGCTGCCGGGCGCCGGGGTGGAGTTCTCGGACCCCGAGAAGGCGACCCTGAAGACCTATACCGGGCTGCTCAACAACGGCACCCGCTACATCCCGGGCTGGGTGAAGGTCTGCGTCGCCCTGGCGCTCGGGCTCGGCACGATGGTCGGCTGGAAGCGCATCGTCGTCACGGTGGGCGAGAAGATCGGCAAGACCCATCTCACCTACGCCCAGGGCGCCTCGGCCGAGATCGTGGCCGCGGGCACGATCGGGCTCGCCGAGCTCTACGGCCTGCCGGTCTCGACCACGCACATCCTGTCCTCGGGCGTGGCCGGGACGATGGCGGCCAACGGCTCGGGCCTGCAGATGTCGACGGTGCGCAACATGGCGCTCGCCTGGGTGCTGACCCTGCCGGCCGCCATCACGCTGGCGGCGAGCCTGTATTTCCTGCTGCGCCACGTCTTCTGACGGGTTCGGGCTCGCGGTGCAGGATCCTGCGCCGCGGGCCCGGAAGCACGCAGCGCGCTGTCGAGACGGACAGGGCCGTTTCCGTGGTCGACGGAAACGGCCCTGTCCGTTCTGGTCCCGATGTCTCGGGTGGTTACGGGCGCGCCATGGCGCGCACGAAGGCCAGGCAGGTGCGGCGCGCGGCGACGGTCTCGATCGCCATGAAGGCCGTCACGAGATCCGCGGCCTGAGCGACCGTCTCGCCCGGTGCGCGCTCGTCCGGGAAGAACGCGTCGACCGGCAGATGGAGCGTGTCGGCGATGCGTTCCAGGATCGCCGCAGAGCGATCCGCCTCCGGATGCCGGCAAACCGGCTGGGACATGGCGCGGGCCGCCATTCAATCCACCTGATGACCGAGCTGGATCGCCCGGGCGATCTCGGAGCGCCGCGCGGCGTAGCCGGGGGCGACCATCGGGTAGTCGGCGGGCAGGCCGAACTTGGCGCGGTAGCGCTCGGGCGTCAGGCCGTTGGCGGTGAGGTGACGCTTGAGCGTCTTGTAGGACCGGCCGTCGATGAAGCTGATCAGGCCGTCCCGGCCGATCGAGGCCTCGATCTGCTCGGCGGACGCGCCGGTCCAGCCCGCGGCGCGGCCGGTGGGGTTCTTCTGCAGCACCGCGATGGCCGTGTGGACCTGGTCGATCAGCACCGGCAGGTCTCCCGCCCCCACGGGGTTCCGCGACACATAAGCGGCGACGATCGCGCCGACTTTCTCGATCAGCAAGGAAGAGCGGGGTTCGGTTTGATTGATCATGTCAGGTGTCGCTGTTCAACATTTCGTTACTAATGGCCCGCGTTGCCGACCGACGGCCCGAAGATCCGCCCCAGTGATCGACATCCGCCGGACACCCCACCGACGGTGAGTTGCCACGCGAACCTCAAGTTGCTTGAGTGCATCTCTTGAGGTGAGAAACAATATACAATATGTGCCCGACGGCGCTTGTCTGAAGACGCGGATCCCTTGTCCTCGCCGCGCGAAATGCCGGTCGATAAAAAAATTTACTAATGGAAGCACTGTTTTCGACCGAGGGCCTTAACCCGTTGCACAGCTTTCGGCAGTGGCGGGATGCAATCTCTGGGTGGGGCGTGCCCCTCGAACAGTCGCGCCTCGACGACGGGCCGTTCACCGGCAAGCTCGAGGCCGCCCGCCTCGGGCCCCTGTCGTTGATGCGGATCACCAACAGCGCCATCCGCAGCGAGGCGACGCGCGAGCAGATCCAGCGCACCGGCAAGGATGGCACGGTCGTGGTGATCTTCAAGCTCGCCGGCGTGTCAATGCTCGGCCAGGATGACCGGTCGACCGTGCAGCGACCCGGCGACATGGTGGTGATCGATCATCGTCCGGCGACCCACGAATCCCATGCCGGCAGCCAGGCGCTGCTCCTGGAGCTGCCGCGCGAGCGCCTGGAGAGCGTTCTGGGATCCACGCGCCTCTATACGGCCATGGCGATGGGCGCGGACGTCGCCTCCACCGCGGTGACAGTCAAATTCGTCCACGAGCTGGTCCGCCTGCGCGCCCAGCTCGATCCCGAATCGGCCGCCCGGATGGCATCGATCGGCGTCGACCTGATCGTCGCCAGCATCGCCGAGCGCCTGGCGCTCGAAGTGTCCCGGCCGATGCAGGGGACCGTCGTGGTCCAGCGCGCCAAGGCGTATGTCGAAGCCCATCTCGGCGACCCGACCCTGGACCCGCCGCATCTGGCGGCCGCGGTCGGCGTATCCTTGCGTCGGCTCCAGGAATTGTTCCACGCGCGCGGCCAGCACATTTCCGACTGGATCTGGCAGCGCCGGCTCGAGGCTGCCGCCAAGCAGCTGGCCGATCCGAGCGGCGCCCATATCCAGATCGGAGCCGTGGCCTTCGGCTGCGGCTTCGCGAGCCAGGCCCATTTCTCCCGCCGCTTCAAGGAGCACCACGGCATGTCCCCGCGCGAGTACCGGATCGCGGCCCTCCTGGGCACGCCGTAGGGGCGTCCGCCCCATCGCGGCGGGGCGCGGGCCGCAACGGACGCCCGCATGACCGCACGATGCCCGGGCGTGCTGCAGGGCGGCCACGGCATGTGTTGCCCCCCCGCAGGATGCTTGGTGGCCCATGAAAAAGCAGAGTGGCATTTGCATCGGCAGGGGAAATTTTGATATAGGCCCCTGCAACACCTTGCTCAGGTGGCGGCGAGCCCGGTCGATATTTGATCTAGATCAATATAAATGCCGCCAAGCAATCAAATATCCAAAACAATACTTCAGAACCACATAACGCGATGACCCCGCACATCATATTTGTGAAAACGGAATTATCTTTATGAGACTATTGTTTTCAACCGACAATCTTCCTGTCAATACCAGATTCAAACGGTGGCTGGAGACACTGGAAGAGCAGCGCCTGCCCCTCGAGCAGGAGCGGCTCGGCTCCGGTCCGTTCGAGGCCAAGCTGGAGAGCGCCACCCTCGGCCCTCTGACGATGACGCGGGTCTCGGAGGGCCCCCTCCGCAGCGAGGCGACACCGCGCGCGATCCGTCGCCTGGGCGACGAGGGCTGGATCAGCGTGGCCTTCACCCTCGCCGGCGCGACGACGGTCGGGCAGCGGGATCGGACATCGAAGCAACGCCAGGGCGACCTAGTCGTGATCGAGCATCAACCGACGGTGATCACGACGAGCCCCGGCAACCAATCGCTCTACCTGAAGATGCCGCGCGAGCGCCTGGAGAGCGTGCTCGGGCCGGCCCGCCGCTACGCGGCCCTGACCGTGGGCGCCGAGCTGGCCACCGCGACCCTGGCGATGAGCTTCTTCGAGGAGCTGAGCCGCATGCATCACCGGCTCGATCCCGTCACGGGCGCCCGGATGGGGTCGATCGGCGTCGACCTGATCGTGGCCAGCATCGCCGAGCGGATCGCCCTGGACGCGCCCCTGCCGGCCAGCGGCGACATCCTGGTCCAGCGGGCCAAGGCGCATGTCGAAGCGCATCTCGGCGACCCCGCTCTCGATCCGCCCCGGCTCGCGGCGGCGGTCGGCGTCTCGCTGCGCCGGCTCCAGGCGCTGTTCGACGAGCGCGGCCAGCACGTCTCCGACTGGATCTGGCAGCGCCGTCTGGAAGTCGCGGCCGATCGCCTGGCGGACCCGACCTGCACCCACCTGACGATCGACACCCTGGCCGGCGGCTGCGGCTTCGCCAGCCGGGCCCATTTCTCCCGCCGGTTCAAGGGCCGGTTCGGCCTGGCGCCCAGCGACTTCCGGCGCGCCGTCGGGCTGGGTCTGCAATAACGGCCCGGCGCGCCCCGCTCAGGGGCCGCGGTCGCTCCGGCGCAGGCTCGCCGGCATGGCGAACAGCAGGAGGCCGGCCGCCACCAGGCAGAGCGAGCCGATGACGTAGAGGGCCGGCGTCGTGGACCCGGTCAGGTCCTTGACCCAGCCGACCATCACCGGGCTGACGATGCCGCCGAGCTGGCCGAGCGTGTTGATCAGCGCGATGCCGCCCGCCGCGCCGACGCCGGTGACGAGCTTGGCCGGCAGGGTCCAGAAGGTCGGGATCGAGGCGACGATCCCGGACCCCAGCAGCGCCAGCGCGATCATCAGGGGCACGATCTGCCGGTCGAACAGGCCCGCGGTGAAGAAGCCGATGGCCGCGGCGATCGCCAGCGCGGCGACGAATTTCGGCCGCTCGCCCGAGGCGTCGGACAGGCGCCCGACCACCACCATGCTGATCGCCCCGCAGATGTAGGGGATTGCGGTGAGGAAGCCGACATAGGCGGCGCTGCTGCCGCTCGCGGTCTTGATCAGGTCCGGCCCCCAGAAGTTCAGGCCGTAGGAGCCGATCTGAAGGAGGAAGTAGACGAGCCCGATCATCAGGAAGCCCGGCTGGCGGAGCGCGCCGAGGAGCGAATGGTCGCCGATCTCGCGGTTGTGGTGGGCGATCCGGGCCGACAGCAGGTCCTTCTCCGGCTGCGAGAGCCAGCGCGCGTCGGAGATCCGGTCGTCGAGGCGCATCAGCACCAGGGCGCCGAGCAGGAGGCAGGGCAGGCCGCCGGCCAGGAACAGCCATTGCCAGCCGGCGAGCCCGGCGACGCCGTTGAGGCCGCCGAGGATCAGGCCGGCCACCGGCGCCCCGACGATCCCGGAGAAGGCCGAGGCCACGAACAGGAACGAGGTGATCCGCCCGCGATGGGAGGCCGGGAACCACAGGGTCAGGTAGTACAGGATGCCGGGCGCGAAGCCCGCCTCCATGGCGCCGATGAGGAAGCGCAGGGTGTAGAAGTGCCACTCGGTGCGGATGAAGATCATCAGCGCGGTGGCGATCCCCCAGGAGATCATGATCCGGGCGATCCAGCGGCGCGCGCCGACCCGGTAGAGGAATAGGTTCGACGGCACCTCGAAGATGACGTAGCCGACCACGAACATGCTGGCGCCGAGCCCGTAGGCGACGTTGCTGAAGCCGAGGTCGCTCTGCAGCTGGAACTTGGCGAAGCTGATGTTGATCCGGTCGAAGAACGCGAACAGGTAGCAGACCATGATCAGCGGCATCAGCCGCCACGCGACCTTCCGGACGATTCCGGTCTCGGTCACGTCCTCTGGGCGCGCGGGCGCGCCGGTCACCGCGATGGCCATCGTGTTCCTCCCTGGAGAAGTCCGGCCGCTCCGTCGCGGAAGGGTCGGATGCGCGGAGCCGCCTTCGATGGGCGGCTTTGTCGCGCGGCGTTCGTCGAGACGTCAGGCGGCCCGGGGGACCGGATGCAGGTCGCAGGGCCGGCCGGCCTTGGCGACCTGGCCGGGCACCTCGTGGCCGACGAGCCGCGGCAGGTCCCGGGACAGGGCGATCAGGGCCGGCAGGTCGAGGCCGGTCCGGATCCCCATCTCGTGGGCCATGCTGACCAGATCCTCGGTGCAGATGTTGCCGGTGGCGCCCGGCGCGAACGGGCAGCCGCCGAGACCGCCGAGCGCCGCGTCGAAGCGGCGGGCGCCCGCCTGCCAGGCGGCCAGCACGTTGGCGAGGCCGACCCCGCGGGTGTTGTGGAAATGCAGGGTCAGATGCTCGGCCGGGACGATCGCCAGGACGCGGGCGACGAGCCGCTCGACCTGGCGCGGGTTGGCCATGCCGGTTGTGTCGGCGAGCGTCACGCCGGTGATGCCGAGCGAGCGGTAGCGCTCCACCTGCGCGATCACCTTGTCGACGGGCTGGTCGCCCTCGAACGGGCAGCCGAAGGCGGTGGCGACCGTGGCGTTGGTCAGGACCGACGCGCCCGTCACGGTCTCCATGATCCGGGCGAATCCCGCGATCGAGTCGTCCGGGCTCATGCCCATATTGGCGCGGTTGTGGGTCTCGCTCACCGAGGCGACGAGGTTGATCTCGTCGACCTTGGCGGCGAGCGCCCGCTCGGCCCCCTTGGGGTTCGGGACGAGCGCCACGTAGACCGTACCGGGCCGGCGGCGGATCCCGGAGAACAGCTCGGCGGCGTCGCGCAGGGCCGGTACCGCCTTGGGCGAGACGAAGGACGAGACCTCGATGCGGGAGAAGCCCGCATCCGAGAGCGCGTCCACCAGGGCGATCTTGTCCGCGGTCTCGACCCAGGCGGCCTCGATCTGGAGGCCGTCGCGGGGCGCGACCTCCTGGACCAGCATCGTGGCGTCGCTCATTTCACGGCTCCCGCGTCGCGCAGCGTCCGGATCGCGGCCGGGTCGAGGCCGAGATCGGCCAGGACCGCGTCGGTATGGGCGCCGAGCGCCGGGCCTTGCCAGCGCACCGCCCCGGGGGTGCCCGAGAGCTTCGGCACGATGCCGGGCATCTTCACCTGGGTGCCGCCGGGCAGCTCCGCCTCGAGGATCATGTCCCGGGCCTGGTAATGCGGATCGGCGACGATGTCGGCCACCGAGTAGATCCGCCCGGCCGGCACGTCCGCGGCGTCGAGGGCGGCCAGGGCGTCGGCGACGCTGCGGGCCTTCGACCAGTCGCCGATCACGCCGTCCAGCATGGCGGCGTGCTGCGAGCGGCCCTCGTTCGAGCGCATCCGGGGATCCTCGGCGAGGTCGGGGCGGCCGATGGCCGTCATCAACCGGCGGAAGATCGGATCGCTGTTGCCCGCGATCACGACGTAGCCGCCATCCTGCGTCGGGTAGGTGTTGGACGGGGTGATGCCGGGCAGCGCGCCGCCGGTGCGGGTTCGGATCTCGCCGAGCAGGTCGTATTCGGGGACCAGGCTCTCCATCACGTTGAACACGCTCTCGACCAGCGAGACGTCCACGACCTGCCCGGCGCCGCCGTTCACCTTGACGTTGAGGATCGACATCAGCGCGCCGATCACGCCGTGGAGCGAGGCGAGGGTGTCGCCGATGCTGACCCCGACCCGGGCCGGGGGGCTGTCGGGGGAGCCGGTGGTGTAGCGCAGCCCGCCCATGGCCTCGCCGATGGCGCCGAAGCCCGGCCGGTCGCGATAGGGCCCGGTCTGGCCGTAGCCGGAGATCCGCACCATCGTGAGCTTCGGGTTGAGGGACGAGAGCACGTCCCAGCCGAGCCCGAGCTTCTCCAGGCCGCCGGGCCGGAAATTCTCGACCACGACATCGGCGCTGGTGGCGAGGCGCTTGACGATGTCGAGCCCCTCCGGCGTCTTGAGGTTGACCGCGATCGACTTCTTGTTGCGCGACTGAAGATACCACCACAGCGAGGTGTCGCCGTGCATCTTGCGCCAGGTGCGCAGGGGGTCGCCGCCTTCCGGCGCCTCGACCTTGATCACCTCGGCACCGAACTCGGCCAGGAGCTTGGTGGCGAAGGGGGCGGCGATGAGCTGGCCGAGTTCCAGCACACGGATCCCGCTGAGCGGACCTGACACCGTCTTTCTCTCCCTGTCTTTGCCCGGAGGATACGACCGGCTTCCGGGCGATGTCCAAACGCGATGCGCCAGCCTGCGTTCTCCGGCCGCGAACGCAGAGGCCTCTCTACGCGCCCGTCATGCGCAGGTGATCCAGCAGCAAGGCGGCAGCGGGCGGCAGGGCGCCGGGCCGGACCACGAGGGTGAGCGTCCGCGTGGCCCAGGGATCGGTCAGCGGCACCGCGGCGAGATGCAGCTGCGGCCCGAGCAGGGCGAAGACCCCCTCGGGGATCGTGCCGAGCCCCATCCCGGCCTGCGCCATCCGGCAGATCCCGTCGAAGCTCGGCACGTGGATCCGCAGCCGCAGAGGCCGCCCGAGCCGCCGGGCCTCGTCCCGCAGGGCGGCGTAGATCGAGCTCTCGACGTGCAGGCCGACATGGTCGTAATCGAGGGTCTCGGCGAGGGCGATGGCGGTTCGCCCGCTCAGCGGATGATCGGCCGGCATCACCAGGACCAGGCGGTCGCCGCGATACGGATAGGCTGCGAGCGAACGGGTATCGGTGCCGCCGGCGCAGATCCCGAGATCGGCCGCGCCCTCCTCGACGCCCAGCACCACGCCGCCGCTCGGCCGCTCCGCCAGGTCGACGCGGATCCGCTCTTGCGCGGCCAGGAAGGCCTGGAGGTCCTCGGGCAGGAACTGGACGATGGCCGAGAGGTTGGCGAGCATCCGCACGAAGCCGCGCACCCCATGCGCATGCTCGGCGAGTTCGAGCGCCATCTGCTCGGCGCTCGCCAGCATCCGGCGGGTGTGGTGCAGCAGGGTCTCGCCGGCCGGCGTCAGGCGCATCCCCCGCGGCTCGCGGGTGAGCAGCGTGCAGCCCAGGGCGTGCTCCAGCTCGGCCAGGCGCTTGCTCACCGCCGAGGGCGCGATGGAAGCCCGCCGGGCCGCGCCGTTGAGCGTCCCCGCCTCGCAGATCGCCGCGAACAGGCGCAGCGTCTTGAGGTCGAGACGGCTGACGGTCGCCGCGGTGGGAAGCGTCTCGCGAATGCTCAGGATCCTTTCTTCGCGGACTCCTGCGGCCCGCGCCAGTCCCGCGCGCCGACCGGTTGGCCATACGCGCCGTGGCCGAGCTTGGCGCCCTGCCGGTTGACCAGACCGAAGCGCAGGACCGCCTGCTCCAGATAGTCGATCGCGTCGACCAGATGGGCGCGGGCCGCCGCGATCGCGTCCTCGCCCTCCTCGACGGGGGTCTCGGCGAGGTTCACCGCGGCGATCAGCACCCGGTCGCGCTCCTCCTCAATCCGCCGGTCGCGCTCGACATGGCCGCGGACGCGGGCGTCGAAGGCCTCGATCACCGACCAGGGCAGCGCGTCCTTGTCGACCGGCGCCCGGAAGGCCAGCGCGTTGCGCCGCGCCGCCGCGGCGGCCGCCCTGACGTGATCGGCGAGTTCTGCATCCATCCGGGTCTCTCAGTGGGGTCTCGGGTTCGGGTCGGGCCGATGCCCGCACATGCTGTCTCGAACGCGCGCCCGCCAGGCCCGTTGCCGGGCGGCCGATCGGGTCGCAGCCCGAGCCGTTCAAACCGGAATCGCGCGAAGGCCTTACCTTGACAATGCGAGGCCTTATCTCTCGGAAGTGTGATCCGTGTACCGGGCCCCGCCCGGAAGGGAGCTACCCTGAATGGTCTCGATGCTGAACGCCGGCGCGCTGCGCCCGACATCCGCGGCGGCGCGCCTGCTGAGCGCGCTCACGATCCTCCTGGTCGCCACCGGCCTGTCCGGCTGCGGCGCGGTCAACCGTGTGCCGACCCTCGAGGAGCAGGCTAAGTCGTCCTGGAGCGAGGTGCAGAACCAGTACCAGCGCCGCGCCGACCTGATTCCCAACCTGGTCGAGACCGTGAAGGGCTATGCCCAGCAGGAGAAGGACGTGCTAATCGGCGTCACCGAGGCCCGGGCGAAGGCGTCGAGCGTGAAGGTCGACGCCTCGACGGTGAGCGATCCACAGAAATTCAAGGAGTTCCAGGACGCCCAGAACCAGCTCTCCGGCGCGCTCGGGCGCCTGCTGGTCACGGTGGAGAAATACCCCGATCTGAAGTCCAACCAGAACTTCCTCGCCCTGCAATCGCAACTCGAGGGCACCGAGAACCGCATCGCCGTGGCGCGGCGCGACTATATCGGCGCGGTCCAGGCCTACAACACCGAGCTGCGCACCATCCCGGGCCGCTGGATCGCCGCGATCCTGTATCCCGAGGCCAAGCCGATGGAGACCTTCTCGGCAACCCCGAACGCCGACCGGCCGCCGAACGTGAAGTTCTAGAAGCGGCACCATTAAATGCGGCTCATGGGCCTGAGCACCGGAACGCTGGTGCGGCTGTTCCTGGCGCTGGTCGTCCTGTTCGGGTGCCTGGCGGTCTACGCGGTCGGGGCGCTCGCCGCCGACCTGACCTTCCCGCCGCTCACCGGACGCGTGGTCGACGGCGCGGGTATCCTGACGCCCGACCAGCGCGCGGCCCTGGAGGCCAAGCTGAAGGCGCACGAGGACAAGACCTCGGACCAGGTGGTGGTGGCGACCGTGCCCAACCTCCAGGGCACGACCATCGAGGACTTCGCCAACCGCCTGTTCCGGGACTGGAAGCTCGGGCAGGCCAAGACCAACAACGGCGCGCTGCTGCTGGTGGCGCCGAGCGAGCGCAAGGTGCGGATCGAGGTCGGCTACGGCCTCGAAGGGGCGCTGACCGACGCGCTCACGCGGGTGATCATCGCCAGCGCGATCACGCCGCGCTTCAAGACCGGTGACTATTACGGCGGGATCAATGCCGGCATCGACGGGATCCTGGGGATCCTGTCGGGCGATGCCGAGGACTGGCAGCGCAAGCCGCAGGTCCGGGCCGACGAGGTGGATCCCCGTCAGGTCGCGGTCTTCGTCATCCTGTTCCTGGTCGTGCTGTTCGTGGCCTGGCGCATGAGCCGCGGCGGCGGGGGCGGCCGCGGCGGGCGCGGCGGCGGCATCGTGTTCCTGCCGGGCCCCGGCTCCGGCGGGTGGAGCGGCGGCTTCTCGGATGGCGGCTCGTCGGGCGGCTTCGGCGGCGGATTTTCCGGCGGGGGCGGCTCGTCGGGCGGAGGGGGATCCTCGGGTGACTGGTAGGATCGCCGACATTCTCCCGCCCGCGGCCTGCGAGCGCCTGGCTGCGGCAGTGTCCCGGGCCGAAGCCGGCACGTCCGGCGAGATCGTCGTGATGATCAGCCGGCGTGCGGGCGCCTACCGCTCGGTGGTGCTGCTCACGGCGCTGATCGCCGCGCTGATCCTGCCCTGGCCGCTGATCGTACTGACCGGCTGGAGCGCGACCACGATCCTGCTGGCGCAGGCGGCCCTGGTCGCGGCCATCCTGGCGGCCAGCCAGAATGCGCGGCTGCGGCTTGCCCTGGTGCCGCGCCGGCTGCGCAGCGCCCGGGCCCGCGAGGCCGGGCAGCGGGCCTTCTGGTCCCGCGGCCTGAGCCGCACCCGGTCCCGCACCGGCGTGCTGCTCTACCTGTCGCTGGCCGAGCGCCATGCCGAGATCGTCACGGATCTCGGCGTGCTGCAGCGCATCCCGGCCGAGTCCTGGGACGGGATCCTGGCCGAGCTCGGCCGTGCCCTGGCGGGCGGCGGCGTCGAGGGCGGGCTGACCGCCGCGGTCGAGCGGATCGGCGCCATCCTGGCGGAGCATCTCCCGGCCGGCCCGCACGATCCGGACGAATTGCCGAACCGGGTGATCGTCGCGGATTAGCGCTGCGTCCCAGGACGGAATACATCGGGACGTCCAGCGCCGATCCATCGATCGAGCGTGGTAATGGATTTTGTGCGCTGCCGCACGATCCCGGTCCGAGACCGGTAACCCGAGGGGCAGGCTCGCGATTTGACCGCATGGGACTCGGGGCCGGGCCGCCTTCGCGCCCGGTACCGAGATCGAGACGAGGCGCGAGGCCGCCATTCCGGCCTCGCCCAAGGAGGCCGTCATGAAGATCCTGATCGCAGCAACGCCGCTCACCGGCCATGTGAACCCGATGCTCGCCATCGGCCGCGCCGCGGCGGCCCGGGGCGACAACGTGCTTGTGCTCACCGATCCGGCCTTCCAGGCGAAGGTCGAGGAGGCCGGCCTGCGCTTCACGCCCTACGCGGACAACGAATCCGCCGGATATCTCGAGACGGAGCTGCCCGCCGGGCCGGAGCGCTTCCGGCACGAGTTCCAGCGCCGCTTCATCGATCCGATGCCGGACCAGACGTCGGCCTTGAAGGCGCTGATCGCCGCGGATGCGCCGGACGTGATCGTCGCGGGCAGCATGTTCCTCGGCGTGCTGCCGCTGCTCCTCGACACCGCGCCGCGGCCGCCGATCGTCACCGCCAATATCAGCATTCTGTTCCTAGACCGGCCCGATCACGCCCCGGTCGGGCTGGGCCTCCCGCCGGCCCGCGACCAGGCCGAGCTCGCGCGCTACGCCGCGCTCAGGGTCGGGATGGATGCCGCCTTCGCCAACCCGGTCCGGGCCTACGCGGACGCGCAACTCGCCCGGCTGGGCGTGTCCCCGCTGCCGGCCTCGCTGCCGCACTCCATCGTCGTGCTGCCCGACCTGTTCCTGCAGCCGACCGTGCCGGGCTTCGAGTACGATTACGGAACGCTGCCTCCGGGCGTGCGCTTCATCGGCCTGCTGCAGCCCCCGGCCCCGCCGGCCCCCCTGCCGGATTGGTGGCCGGAGCTGGAGCGGGCCAACGAGGCGGGCAAGCCCGTGGCCCTGGTCACCCAGGGCACCCTCGCCAACGCGGATTTCGGCACCTTGGTCGAGCCGGCGCTCGCCGCCCTCGCCGACCGGGACGATCTCCTGGTCCTGGCCACCACGGGCGGCCGTCCGGTCGAGGCCCTGCGCGGGCCGATCCCGGCGAACACGCGGGTCGCACGCTTCCTGCCGTTCCGCGAGTTGCTGCCGCGGGTGAGCGTGCTCGTCACCAATGGCGGCTATGGCAGCGTCTCGCTCGCGCTGTCGAACGGCGTGCCGATCGTCTCGGCCGGCCTGACCGAGGACAAGGCGGAGGTGAATGCCCGCATCGGCTGGTCGGGCGTCGGCATCAATCTCGCCACCAACACGCCGAGCGTGGACGCCTTGCGCGAGGCGGTGACGCGGGTGCTCGACGAGCCGAGCTTCCAGCAGCGGGCCGGCGCCCTGCAGGCCGCCTTCGCGGCGCGGGACGCGATGAGCGGGATCCTGGGCGCGATCGACGACCTCGCCCGCTCCGGGCCCGTGCGCCGCGCCGGGACGGGCGCCGCGGTGTCCCGAGCGAAGTCGGCCTGACCGGTCGGGCCTTGACCGTCTTCGGCGATCCGGGCGGGTCGCCGAACTGATTGCGAAACCGTGAACCCCAAAATGTTTCCCGTGAAACATTTTCGGACAGGTACCCCGGCTCCGGCGGGCGGAAGCGTCCCGCCGGAGCGTCCTTCCGGCTTCGTCAGCGGCGCACCGGCACCGGGCCGTTCATCCCCGGCCAGTCCGAGTAGCCGTTGGTGCCGCCGCCGTACCAGTAGGGCTTGGGGGCCTCGGCCAAGGGCGCGCCGCTGGCGAGACGCCCGACGAGATCGGGATTGGCGATGTAGGGCCGGCCGAAGCTGAACAGGTCGGCCCGGCCCTCGGCCAGCTCCTTCTCCGCGAGATCCAGGGTCAGCTGGTTGTTGCCGATATAGGCGCCCTTGAACCGGCGGCGCAGGTCGAGGAAGTCGATCCCGTCCGGCACGTCGCGGGTCTGCTGGGTCACGCCCTCGATCGTGTGGACGTAGAGCAGGCCGAAGCCGTTCAGCGCATCGACATAGGCGCCGTAGGTGGCGTGCGGATCGGAATCGAGCGGCGTCTCGCCGGGCTGCGTGGTCGCCGGCGAGAGCCGGATGCCGACCCGGGCGCCGCCGCCCCAGACCTCGGTGACCGCCTGGACCACCTCCAGGGGAAAGCGCAGGCGGTTCTCGATCGAGCCACCGTAGCGGTCGGTGCGCGTGTTGGTGGAATCCCGGACGAATTGCTCGAGCAGGTAATTGTTGGCCGAGTGGATCTCGACACCGTCGAAGCCCGCCCGCTTGGCGTTCTCCGCAGCCCGCCGGTAATCGGCGACGATCCCCGGGATCTCGTCGGTCTCGAGCGCCCGCGGCGTCACGTGGGGCTTCATGCCGTCCTGCGTGAAGGCGGTGCCCTCTGGCTTGATCGCGGAGGCCGAGACCGGGAGCTCACCGCCGGGCTGGAGCTCGGGATGCGAGATCCGGCCGGTATGCCAGAGCTGCAGGAAGATCAGCCCGTCATTGGCATGGACCGTCTTCACGATCCGCGACCAGGCCTCGACCTGCGCGTCCGACCAGATGCCCGGCGTGTAGGCGTAGCCGACACCCTGCGGTGAGATATTGGTCGCCTCCGAGATGATGAGGCCCGCATTGGAGCGCTGTCCGTAGTAATCAGCCGCGAAATCCGGCGGCACGCCGTCGTTGTTGGAGCGGCTGCGGGTGAGCGGCGCCATCACCACGCGGTTCTTGAGGGTCAGGTCGCCGATGGTGACCGGCTGCAGGATCGGGCTGTTCGGCATGGAACCTCGGTTGGGACGTCGTGGGCGGCGGAACGGCCCCGGCGAAGGGCGGGCCTCGCTGAGCCGGCACGCGCAAGAGGGATGGTCGTTAACAGGCCGAGGTCCCGCCCCGGTTCCACGGACCCGTTCCGATCCGTCCGAGCATGGCCAGGCGACGGCCGCGGCGCGGAATGCCGCGGGAACCGGATTCCGGCGCGTGTCTTGGCTCCCCAGCGACACCACGAGCGGCAGGACGCCCCGTGCGTCGACGCGGAATCCAACCGCATCGCCCGGGATTTGGCCCGGCGAGGCCGCGCCCTGCTTCTGCGCTCCCCCGCGATCTGGAGAACCGACGCCATGAAGGCACTCTGCTGGCACGGCAAGAACGACATCCGCTGCGACACGGTCCCGGATCCGGTGATCGAGGATTCCCGCGACGTGATCATCAAGGTGACGAGCTGCGCGATCTGCGGCTCGGATCTCCACCTGATGGACGGCCAGATGCCGACCATGAAATCCGGGGACGTGCTCGGCCACGAGTTCATGGGCGAGGTGGTTGAGGTCGGCCAGGGCTTCACCAAGTTCCGGAAGGGCGACCGGATCGTCGTCCCGTTTAACATCAATTGCGGCGCCTGCCGCCAATGCAAGCTCGGCAACTGGTCGGTCTGCGAGCGCTCGAACCGCAACGGCGAGATGGCGGCCGCGCAGTTCGGCTACCCGACCGCGGGGCTGTTCGGCTACTCGCACCTCACCGGCGGCTATGCCGGCGGTCAGGCCGAATACGTGCGCGTCCCCATGGCCGACGTGGCACCCATGAAGGTGCCGGACGGCATGGATGACGAGTCGGTCCTGTTCCTCACCGACATCCTGCCCACCGGCTGGCAGGGCGCCGAGCATTGCGAGATCCAGGGTGGCGAGATCATCGCGATCTGGGGCGCCGGCCCGGTCGGCCTGTTCGCGATCCAATCCGCCAAGATCATGGGCGCCGGGCGCATCATCGCCATCGACACCGTGCCCGAGCGGCTCGCCCTGGCGAAGACATCCGGCGCCACCGACGTCATCGACTTCATGAACGAGGACGTGTTCGAGCGGATCCAGGAGATCAGCAAGGGCCAGGGCGCCGACGGCGTGATCGACTGCGTCGGCATGGAGGCGAGCGCCAGCCATGGCGGCCTCACCGGCGTGCTCTCGACGCTCCAGGAGAAGCTGACCTCCACCGAGCGCCCCTACGCGCTGGCCGAGGCGATCAAGGCGGTGCGGCCCTGCGGGATCGTCTCGGTGCCGGGCGTCTATGGCGGCCCGGTGCCGGTCAACATGGGCTCGATCGTCCAAAAGGGCCTGACCCTCAAGAGCGGGCAGACCCACGTGAAGCGCTACCTGGAGACGCTCACCAAGCTGATCCAGGCGGGCAAGTTCGACATGACGTCGATGATCACCCACCGCTCCACCGACCTCGCCGACGGCCCGGACCTCTACAAGACCTTCCGGGACAAGGCCGATGGCTGCGTGAAGGTGGTTTTCCACCCGAACTGATCCCGCGCGCCGCGCTCGATACCGCCGACACGACCCCGGTCCGCCCGGACCGGGGCTTCGACACCATCGCCCGATCCCAGGATAGCTCCCGTATGACCAACCCGGCTGCCCGTACCCTGCTGCCTCTCCTCCTCTGCACCGTCGCCGGGCCGGCCCTGGCGCAGGAGCCCGTCGCCGCGACGTCGCCGCCGGGCGGCTCATCGGCGCTGACGCAGGTCGCCCGGTTCCAGCATCAGGTCACCGGCGTGACCGTGGCGCAGGACGGCCGGATCTTCGTGAACTTCCCGCGCTGGACCGAGGATTCCCCGGTCTCGGTGGCGGAGCTGAAGGACGGGAAGCCCGTCCCCTACCCCGATGGGGAGTGGAACAGCTGGCGCAACGCCCGCAAGGACGCGGTCGACCCCAAGACCCATTTCGTCTGCGTGCAGAGCGTGGTCGCCGACAAGCAGGGCCGGCTCTGGGTGGTCGATGCCGCCGCCCCCGCCATGGCGGCCGTGGTCAAGGACGGCCCGAAGCTGGTGGCGATCGACCTGAAGACCAACGCGGTCGCCAAGACGATCGCGTTCGACCCATCGGTGGCCCCGCAGGGCTCCTACCTGAACGACGTGCGGATCGCGCCGGACGGGAAGACGGCCTACCTCACCGATTCCGGTGCCGAGGGCGCGCTGATCGTGGTCGATATCGAGTCCGGCAAGGCCAAGCGGCTGCTGGCGGGCGTGGCCGCGACCATGCCCGACCCGGCCGTGACCGTGACCTATGACGGCAAGCCGCTCCGGCGGCCGGACGGACGCGGCGTCGAGTTCTCGGCCGACGGCATCGCCCTCTCGCCGGACGGCAAGACGCTCTACTGGCAGGCGATCAAGGGCAAGACGCTGTACAGCCTGCCGACCGACACGCTGACCGGCTGGCTGACGGCCCCGATGATGCCGGAGGCGCTGGCCGACAAGACTCTGGCCGGCAAGATCGTCACGGTCGGCGAGAACGGCCCGGCCGACGGGCTGCTGATCGATCGCGACGGCAGCCGCCTCTACGTGACCTCGCCGCAGGATGATTCGATCAAGGTGCGGGACCTCGCCGCCAAGCAGGCCGGACTGACCACGCTGGTGCAGGATCCGCGGCTGCGCTGGCCGGACACGTTCAGCCAGGGCCCGGACGGGACCCTCTACGTCACGACCTCGCATATCCAGGATTCGGCCTTCTACAAGGAGGGCGCGCCGATCGCCCTGCCGACCGAATTGTGGAGCTTCAAGCCGGCGGCTGCGCGACGCTGAAGTCGCCGACGACCCGCATCCCCGGTCCGCACGATCGGCCGGGGGTGCGGTCAGGCTCGTCCCGGACGTGCCAATACCAATATGGCTCAGGCTTATCGGTCGATTACAGCGGCTCCCGGCACGCGTCGATAAGAATGATTCTAAATTACGTTTAACAGACTTCAGAAGTATTCTGATCTCATAAATACAATACATATCGATTATTGATGAGAACAAGAAATTTTCGGATCCATACAGATGGCGCTTGACTCAAGGCCTTAGCGTTCCGTTAACGGCAAGATGTCATCGTCTTTTCGCAGATTCCCGTCCGGCTCGCGCCAGACCTGATCCATTGCCGTTGAGACATCACCAGAGATCCGACCGACCCATGGGCATGCTGTTTTCGAGGGATCTCCACGCGAAGGTGGAGGCGCTGGACCGATCCCAGGCAGTTATTGAATTCGCGCTCGACGGCACGATCCTCACGGCCAACAAGAACTTCCTCGATGCGATCGGCTACAGCCTCGACGAGGTCCGCGGCCGGTCTCACGCGACCCTGGTCGACCCGGCCTATCGGGAGAGCGATGCCTATCGCGCGTTCTGGGCGGCACTCCGGCACGGCGACTTCCAGGCGGGCGAGTTCAAGCGCATCGGCAAGGGGGGCCGCGAGATCTGGCTCCAGGCGACCTACACCCCGATCCTCGGCCGGGGCGCCAAGCCGATCAAGGTCGTCAAGTTTGCCAGCGACGTGACCGAGCAGGTCATGCGCACCATCGGGTATGAGGGCCAGATCGCCGCGATCAACCGGTCGCAGGCGGTGGTCGAGTTCGCGCTCGACGGCACGGTCCTGACCGCGAACGACAACTTCCTGACCACGCTGGGGTATCGCCTGGAGGAGGTCCAGGGCCGCCACCACAGCCTGTTCATCGACCCGACCGAGCGCGACAGTGCCGAATACCGGCGCTTCTGGGACAGTCTGGGGCACGGCGAGTACCAGATGGCCGAGTACAGGCGGCTGGCCAAAGGCGGGCGCGAGGTCTTCATCCAGGGCAGCTACAACCCGATCTTCGACCGGGACGGACGCCCGCTCCGGATCGTCAAATTCGCCACCGACGTCACCGCCGCGGTGATGGAGCGCCGGCGCCGGGCGGCGTTGCAGGACACGATCGCCCACGACCTGAACGCCATCGCGGACGCCGCCTCCGGCGTCTCGCAGCAGGCCGGGCAGGCGGTCCAGGCGTCGGCCCATGTCTCCGGCGACATCCAGACGGTGGCCTCGGGCGCCGAGGAGCTCGCCGCCTCGGTCGCGGAGATCAGCGCGCAGGTCACGCAGGCATCGGAGATCTCCGGGCAGGCCGTGGGGCAGGCCCGGGAGACGCACCGGATCATCGCGGGCCTCAGCGCCTCGGCGGCCCAGATCGGCGAGGTCGTCGCGCTGATCCAGAGCATCGCGGCGCAGACTAACCTGCTGGCCCTGAACGCCACGATCGAGGCCGCCCGCGCCGGCGAGGCCGGTCGCGGTTTCGCGGTGGTCGCCGCGGAGGTGAAGGAACTCGCCAACCAGACCGCCCGGGCCACCGAGCAGATCGGCACGCAGATCACCGGGAGCCAGGACGCGACCCGGGGGGCCGTCGAGGCGATCGGCTCGATCCAGGGCACGATCGTGAGGCTCAACGAGGTCGCGACCGCGATCTCGAGCGCCGTCGAGCAGCAATCGGCGGTCACGCGCGAGATGTCGGCCAGCATGCAGACGGCCGCTCAAGGTGTCGGCGCGATCACCACCAACCTCGAACGGATCGCCCAATCGGCCGAGCAGGCCGACAGCGCCACGCAGCAGCTGCGCACCGCCGCGCGGGATGCCGCCTAGGGCGCTCGCCTCGGACCTCGCAGCGCGGATTGCAGCCGCTCAGGCCACGGTGTCGGCCGCCAGGGTCGCCGCCACCTCCCGGCCGAGCATCATCAGGAGCGAATCCACCGCCAGAAGCGCCGCCGACGGTGCGGGGCCGGCCGCCTGCAGGGCTCGGCGGGCGGCCAGGACCAACTCGATGCTGGTGAGGAGAGCGGCGCTGTCCGGTGCGGATTCCGCGTCGTCGGCGAGGGTAAGGACGAGGCCGTGGCCGAAGCGGGGACGTCCCCCCTCCCCCGCCTCGAAGCGCCCCTGCATCAGGACCGTCCGGACCGTTCCGGCCACCGGCGCGGTCCGGAAGGTCGTGCGCAAAGTCCCGCCCGCCTCACGGAACAGCCGGATCGCCGCGAGGACGGCGTGGCGATCCTCCGGATGCACGAACGCCGCGGCGTGCCCGAGCGGCAGTCCCGGCCTGCGATCCGCCGCGGGAATCCCCAGGATCCGGGCCGCCTCGCGGGAGAACCGCAGATGCGCGCCATCGTAGCGCCAGAGGCCCGCCTGCGCGGCGCGCAGGGGCGACCGTTCGACGGCACGAGGGTGCTGCGCGTCGGCGTCGGAGCGGATATCCGGCAGCTGCGGCATGGCGCGTCCCGCGGAAGGCTTCTTCGGTTCGAGCCGCGGTCGTAGGGAAGTCCTCGGTCGGGACGCACGCGCGCATCCACACAACCGATCGACCGCTCGCCGGAACTTGCTAATCTATATCAGTCTATACTCGTCGATATCTGCATGCCGTACTTGTGATGTTGAGAAAAGAGCCCGGCGCTGCGACGAAGCGGCGCTGGTCGTTTCGTCGCCCTGCCGTCCCGATCGAGCCCTCACGAGACCGCCATGTGCAACCTCTACAGCCTGCGCACCGGCCCGGCGCAGCTGCGCCGGGCCTTCGGGATCGTCCAGGATCGCACCGGCAACCTGCCTCTGCTGCCGGCGATCTTTCCGGACCAGATGGCACCGGTGGTCTGGAACGGGCCGGATGGCCGGGAACTCGCCATGATGCGCTGGGGCATCCCGGGCCCGAAGGCGTTCGGAGAGCATCCGATCACCAATGTCCGCAACGCCGCGAGCCCGCATTGGCGCCCCTGGCTCGGCCCGGCCCATCGCTGCCTCGTCCCGGCGACCGCCTTCAGCGAGTATGCCGACACCAAGCCGCGCAAGACGCCCGTGTGGTTCGCCCGCGACGACGACCGATCGCTCTTCGCCTTCGCGGGCATCTGGCGGCCCTGGACCGGCGTGCGCGGGACGAAGCGGGAGAACCCGGACCGCGTGGCGGAGGAGCACCGCCTGTTCTCGTTCCTCACCACGGAGGCGAACGGCGTCGTCGGCCCGGTGCATCCCAAGGCGATGCCGGTCCTGCTCACCGAGCCGGAGGAATGGGCGGCCTGGCTGGAGGCGCCGACCCCGGAGGCGCTCAAGCTGCAGCGTCCCTTGCCGGATGCGGCGATGCGGGAGGTGGCCCGAGGTCCCCGTGCGGACGGACCCGAGACGGAGGTCGAGCCGGAGCGGTGAAGGGGGGTCGGGCGGTTACTGGAGCGAGCCGCCGTTCCGCGCCTGAAGCAGCCGCAGGGCCTCTTCCAGCACCGCGTGGAGGTCCGCCGCCCCCTGCGGGCTGAGCGGCAGGCCGACCCGCTGGCCGTGGATCGTGTCGAGGACGATCATGGCGAGGTCCTCGCCGATCAGCAGGCTGGGCTTCGGCAGGCAGAGCGGCAGCACGAAATCGCCCTCCCGCTCGCCGAGGGCATCGACCGCCTCGCCGGGGCGGAAGGGCTTGGTCTTGTCGCTCATCGCGGGCTGTCCTCGCGGGCATGTCCGGTATGATGCGGAAGGCTACGCCATCGGGCGCCACCCGGCCAGTCTCGGGCGCCGACGACCGCCGTCCGATGACGCTTCAGCGCGTCCCGTCCGGCCGGCGCAGCGTCCGGACCGTCAGCGTATCGATCTCCAGGGATCCGACCTTCAGGGACCCCACCTCCAGCACACCGACCCGGGCGCGGCCGACCGAGAGCCGGCCGATGGCGAAGGCGCCGAGCGCCACCGCGCCGAAGGCCACGGCCCCGATCGCCAGCGCTCCCAGTGCCGAGGCGCCGACGGCCCCGGCTCCGAGGGCCCCGGCCCCGAGCGCGGCCGCCTCGCGGTTGCGGGCGGCTCCGGGGTCGGCCAGGCGGCGGCGCACCGCCTCGAGTCTGTGGGAGTCGCGCATGCGGGACCGTCTCGTTGCGGAGCCTCGGGCATCGTCCTCCCTTCGGAACGCGCCAGGGCCGGATCGGGTCCGGATGCGCGTGGACCGAACGACGAGCGCGGCATCACGAAGGCAGGGTCGGCCGATCCATGCCAGCCGATGCGGCCTCTCAGTAGAGCCGCGTGCGGTAGGATTCCGCGATCCGCCCCTCGGCCTCCGCGACTCCGGATGCGGCGGTCTGCTCGGCCAGGATGCGCCCGAGGCTGGGAAAGGTGTCGCGGGCGACGTGGCGCGACGGGTCCCAGAGCTGCGCGCGCATCAGCGCCTTGCCGCAATGGAAGAAGGCCTCCCGCACCCGCACGATCAGCCCGATGGTCGGCACGCTGCCCCGGGCGCCCAGCGGCTCGAGCAGGGCGCGGTCCCGCGTGACCGCCGCGGTGCCGTTCACCCGCAGGGTCTCGTCGATGCCCGGCACGAAGAAGATCAGCCCGATTCCGGGGTTCTCAATGACGTTGCGGAAGCTGTCGATCCGGTTGTTGCCACGCCGGTCGGGGATCACCAGGGTGCGGCTATCGCGAACGGCCACGAAGCCCGGCGCGTCGCCCCGGGGGCTCGCATCGGCCTGGCCGGCCGCGTCGGCGCTCGCCAGCACCAGGAACGGCGCGAGCGCGATGAACCGGCGGGCGTAATCGTCGAGGTGGTCGAGCACCTTGGCGGCGGCGAGCGGGCCGACCGCGCCGAACTGCGCACGCAGCTCCGCCCCATCCCGGATCGTCGCGGAAACCCCGGTGTCTGCGTCCATGCGATCCTCGCTGCGGCAGTGATGCCTGAGGCGGCTGAATCTCGGCCGTCGAGCCGCAGCATCGGCGGGCAGGATGGCTTGAGGCTTTCGGAACGTCCGCGTCAGGGCCAGACGCGAATCGCCACCGGGCGGCGCAGCAGGTCCCGGTCGGAGGTGATCGTGCAGCCCTCGACCCGCAGGCTCGCGTAGGTCAGGAGCGCCCGGTCGCCGACATCGTCGAAATTGCGCCCCTGCGCCGCCGGATCGAGCAGCGACGGGTAGGCGATCAGCGGCGCGGTCGCCTTGCACGGGTCGTCGTAGAGGGTCGCGCCTTCGAGCAGCAGGCGGGGCGTGTCCCAGGTGATCAGGTCGCGCGAACTGGACCAGTAGAAGCCGGACCGGGCGAAGCCGTCGCCGGCCTTGGCCATGAACACCGCAATCCAGGCGCCCGTCGCGCGGTGGCGGACCACGGCTCCCACCGGCCCCGGGAACGGCCCCACCGGCCGGCAGGTGGCCGCGGGCGGGACGGGCTTGCGGTAGGGGTCCGGGAAGGCGGCGGTGAAGCCGGTGCCGGTCCAGGCGCGCCAGCGGGCCGGGTCGGCCGGGTCGTCGCTGCGGAACAGGCAGAGTCCGGCCGCCTGGTCGCTGCCGGGGCGGTCCCAGCCGGTGGTCGAGACCAGGACGTAGCGCCAGCGCCCCTCCGCCACGATGTTCGACGGGTTGAAGAAGCCGCGATGCCGGCCCTGATCGACCTCCTGGCGGAACGGGGCTCCGGCGACCACCACGGGCGGGTTCCGGCGCGCGAAGCTGCGCCCGCCATCCGCGGAAGCCGCGGCCGTGATCGTGTTGTACCAGCACGCCATGTAGGAGCCGGCCGGGCAGCGGCCGGGATGCTCGTTGGCTTGGTATTCGTGGTGCAGCAGCGCGGCGACATGCCGGCCGTCCTCGGTCCAGGTGGCGGTGATCCAGGACCGGTCGTCATAGGATGCCGGATCGGGCTTCTCGCCCGAATCGAGCACCACGGCGCAGTCGAGCTTGAGGTGGTCGAGGTCGGGCCCGCGCAGGGCGCGGTTGCGGTAATGCATCCCGAACAGGGCCACCGCCCCGGCTGCATCCCGGAACGCCCGGGCCGGCGCATCCGGCACATCGGCCCCGTCGCAGGCATCGCGCCCGGCCTTGAACACGATGGCGGGCGGCCCGACCAGGGTCAGGGCCGAGAGCGGCGGCTCGGCGGCGGCTTGGGCCTTCGGGGGGATGAGGAGGAGCGGCACGAGGGCGGCTGCGAGCAGGGCGAAACGCTGCCGGATTCCTCGCCGCACATAGGGTCTCAAATTCACAGATTGGCCGGTGAAGGCCGCGACACGCCCCCTCTCCCGTGCGGGAGAGGGCTGGGGTGAGGGACCCGGATCTTCCGGAGAGGTCGCCCCCCTCACCCTGTCCCTCTCCCGCACGGGAGAGGGGACCCGCGCCGGGTCCTGCGCCGGGTGAACTCGCTTGCCCGTGAGGGCAACCGGAAGGACCGGCCTCGCCACGCCCTCCGTTCCGACGATCCGATACGCCAAGCCCATCGCGGAGATCCGGGTGCGTCCCGGCTACGCCTGGACAAAGCGCGCCAGATTCGCTTGAGAACCGTTACAGAGTACTTGCCGCCCGGCCGTCGCCCGAAAGTCTTACATGCTCCTCCTGATCCTCGGGCTCGTGCTGTTCCTCGGCACGCACGCCTTCTCCATGGTCCGCTCGCAGCGCGCCGCGATCGTGGGCCGGATCGGCGAGGGCCGGTTCAAGCTCGGCTACACCGCCCTGTCGCTGCTCGGGCTGGTGCTGATCGCGGTCGGCTTCCACGATTACCGGCTCGCCGGCTACATCCCGGTCTGGGATCCGCCGGTCTGGACCCGCCACCTCGCCCTGACGCTGGTGTGGCTGGCCTTCGTGTGCCTCGCCGCCGCCTATCTGCCGGGCCATATCCGGGCCAAGGCCAAGCACCCGATGCTGCTCGCCGTGAAGATCTGGGCGACCGCCCACCTGCTCGCGAACGGCGATCTCGGCTCGATCCTGCTGTTCGGCGGCTTCCTGGCCTGGGCGGTGGCGGCGCGGATCAGCGCCAAGCGCCGGGCGCTCGCCCCCGGGGCGGTGGTCGCCCAGCACGGCGGCCCGGCCGTAGCCCCGCATGGCTGGCGCAACGACATCCTGGCCGTGATGATCGGGACGGCCGTCTGGTTCGTGTTCGCCCGCTACCTGCACTACCCGCTGATCGGCGTGCCGGTCTGGCCCGGAACCGCCTGAGAACCCCCGCCGTCCCACGCCCGCTGTCGCCAACCCGGCGCCCGTGTGTTAGGCGCGGGGCTCGATCGCTGTGCAAGGTGGCCCGCGGATAGACGCGGGCCGGGAAATGATGGCCGAGAACAACGAGTTCATTCGCGAGGTCGACGAGGATTATCGCCGCGACCGGATCCTCCAGATCTGGAAGCGCTACAGCGGCGTGATCATCGCGCTCGCCGTGCTCCTGGTCGTGGGCGTGGCGGGCTGGCGCTACTGGCAGAACCAGCAGCGCGTGGCCGCCGAGGCCGCCTCGGTGCAGTTCGACGAGGCCAACCGCCTCGCCCGCGACGGCAAGGTCGCGGAGGCCGACAAGGTCTTCGACGCGCTGGAGGTCCAGGGCCCGGCCGGCTACCGCCTGCTCGCCCGGTTCCGCTCGGCCGCGGAGGCCGGCAAGCGCGACGCGGAGGCGGGCGCGAAGGAATTCGACACGCTCGCCGGTGACACCGGCCTCGGCGACGGCCTACGCGATCTGGCGCGGCTGCGCGCCGCCCTGCTGCGCCTCGACAGCGCGAACCCGGACCCGGCTCTGGCTAATCTCCAGGGGCTCGCGGCCGGCACGCCGTTCCGCCACACCGCCCGCGAGATGCTCGGCCTCGCCGCCCTGAAGAAGGGCGATTTCGAGGAGGCCGGCCGCTGGTTCGACCAGCTGGTCGCCGATCCCGAGACACCCCGGAACCTGCGTGAGCGGATCGAGGTCTACGCGGCCCTCGTGGCGGGCGGCCCGGTCACCGTGACCGAGGCCAAGCCCGAGGTCGCCGCCCCGCCCCCACCGATCACGCGCTGATTTTTCTTCGACCACTTCGAGACATACCATGGACATGCCGACCGTCGCGATCGTCGGGAGGCCGAACGTCGGCAAGTCGACCCTGTTCAACCGCCTCGTGGGCAAGAAGCTCGCGCTCGTGGACGATCGGCCGGGGGTGACCCGCGACCGGCGCGAGGGCGATGTCAGATTCGGCGGCCTCCACTTCCGGGTGATCGACACCGCCGGTCTGGAGGAATCGGACGCCGCCACCCTCATGGGCCGGATGCGGATGCAGACCGAGGCGGCGATCCTCGCCGCCGACGTGGTGCTGTTCGTGATCGACGCCCGCGCCGGCGTGCTGCCGGCCGACCAGCCCTTCGCGGAACTCGTGCGCCGGGCCGGCTGCCCGGTCATCCTGATCGCCAACAAGGCGGAGGGCGGCACCGGCCTCTCCGGCGCCTACGAGGCCTTCACCCTCGGGCTCGGCGACCCGATCCCGTTCTCGGCCGAGCACGGCGAGGGCCTGGGCGAGCTGCATGATGCGCTGAAGGGCGTCCTGCCCAAGCCCGACCCGGAGGACGACGAGGAGGACGAGGACGCCCCCGGCGGCCGCTCCCTGAAGGTCGCCATCGTGGGCCGCCCCAATGCCGGCAAGTCCACGCTGATCAACCGCATGCTCGGCGAGGATCGGCTGCTGGTCGGCCCCGAAGCCGGCATCACCCGCGATTCGATCTCGCTGGACTGGGAGTGGCGCGGCCGCAAGATCAAGCTCCACGACACCGCCGGCATGCGCCGCCGCGCCCGGATCGACGACAAGCTGGAGAAGCTCGCGGTCTCGGACGGGTTGCGCGCGGTGCGCTTCGCCGAGGTGGTGGTGGTGCTCCTCGACGCCACGATCCCGTTCGAGAAGCAGGACCTCACCATCATCGACCTGGTCGAGAGCGAGGGCCGGGCCGTGGTGATCGGCCTCAACAAGTGGGACCTCGTCGCCGACCAGCCCGGCCTGCTGAAGCAGCTGCGCGAGGATTGCACCCGCCTGCTGCCGCAGGTGCGCGGCGTCGCGGTGGTGCCGCTCTCGGGGCTCGCCGGCGAGGGCCTCGACAAGCTGATGCAGGCGGTGGTCCAGGCCGCCGAGGTCTGGGACAAGCGGATCTCGACCTCGCGCATCAACGACTGGCTGAGCGAGGCGACCTCCCGCAATCCGCCCCCGGCGGTGTCGGGCCGGCGGATCAAGATCCGCTACGCCACCCAGGTGAAGAGCCGGCCGCCGCATTTCGCCCTGTTCGGCAACCAGCTCAACGCCTTGCCGAAATCCTACACCCGCTACCTGGTGAACGGCCTGCGCGAGGCGTTCGAGCTGCCGGGCACGCCGATCCGGCTGAGCCTGCGGACCTCGCAGAACCCGTTCGACAAGGGCTGAGGCGTTTCCAGCCAAACGATCGCGCCGTCATTGCGAGCGTAGCGAAGCAACCCAGGGCAGCGCGCGATCCTCGGGTGTGGTGCATCCCTGGGTCGCTTCGCTACGCTCGCGATGATGAAATGGGGGCGAGCAGAGCGGTCACCGGGCCGCGTCGGCGATCCAGTCCACCGCGGCCGACAGCGCGGCGCGCTCGTCCTTTCCGTCGGCCAGAGCCGCCTCGAACGCCCCGACCTGCCCGTCCGCGCTAGTGCCCTCGGCGACGATCGCCCGGGCGCGGGCGACGTCCGCCGCGCAGCCGAGCGCGTCCGCATCCTCCGCCACCAGGGCGAGGACCGCCTCCAGCGCCGCGGCGAACGGCACCGCCTCGGCCTTCGCCTCGTCGATCAGCGTCGCGCGCACGCCGCTGTGCTGGGCCCGCCACAGGTTCTCCGAAGCCAGCGCCCGCGAGACACCGTCGAGCCCGGCATGGAGGTCGGGCCGGCGCACGCAGAGCCGCACCAGGCAGCGGTACAGGGCGGCGACGCAGAGCGAATCGTCGAGCCGGGTGCAGGCATCGGCGATGCGCAGTTCCAGGGTCGGGAACTTGATCGAGGGCCGCAGGGACCACCACAGGAAGCTCGCATCGGCGATGGCGCCGGAGCGGGTCATGATGTCCACGAACCGGGCATGGGCAGCTGCATCGAAAAAGAGCTCGGGGAGGCCGGTGCGGGGCAATTCGCCGAAGACGCTGAGCCGGTAGGCCATCAGCCCGGTCGCTTCCCCCTGCCAGAACGGCGAGGAGGCCGAGAGCGCCAGCAGCAGCGGCTGGAACGGCAGCAGCCGGTTCATGAGGTCGATCCGCGCCTCCGGGTCCGGCACCTCGACATGGACATGCATGCCGCAGATCAGCGCCCGCCTCGCCGCGATGCCGACATCCGACAGGATGCCCTTGTAGCGCGCGCCGTCGGTGGCGGTCTGGCGGGACCAATGCGCGAGCGGATGGGTGCCGCAGGCGAGCAGGCTCAGCCCGCTCTCGGCCGCGATGCCCGCGAGCTGCGCCCGCTGGCCACCGAGATTCTCTCGGGCGGCCTGCGCATCGTCGAGCGGCGGCGTGCAGACCTCGACCTGCGCGGCGACCAGCTCGCGCCCGGTCTCGGGCAGCTCCGCCTTCACCCGGGCATGAAACCCGGCGAGGTCCCCCCGGGGCGTGCCGCGGGTCTCGGCATCGGCGAGAAAATACTCTTCCTCGATGCCGAAGCGGTAGCTGTGGGCGCTCATCTGCGTCTCCGGCGGGCTAATACGCCTTCAGATAGACGCGCTACGCGGGGTTTCGACGGTGGCGCGACGACCTATCCGGAAACGACCGGAAGGCCGAGGGTGCTGGCGACGGCGGCCATCTTGTCATCGAAGGTCGCCAAGGTTGCCGAAACGCGCCGGCACAGAGCGATGTTGAGGGCGTCGGGCGTCCGGAGCGTGATGTCGAGCCGGCGCAGGAAACCCGCGGCGGCGGCAACATCCCCGGGGCCGAGGTCGATACGCTCGGCCACCGCCTCGCTCCAGCGGTCCAGATCTGCGAAGGCCATCCGGGCATGCGCGACCGCGATCTCGCCGGTTCGCACCCGGCGCCCGAGCGCCGAAGCGAATTCCGCCGCCGCGAAGTCGCTGACGATGGGGACGGGTGCCAAGGTTCTGAAGAGCGCGTCGGCGCGGGCGGTCAAGGGGTCGTCCGTCAGCAGGGCGACCAGAACACTGGCGTCGAGATAGACCCTCACCACTCGTCGTCGCGGAGGGCGCGGACCAGCTGGCCGGCATCCTGCGTGGGCACCTGCATCGGCACACGCCGCTGCGCGAGCCAATCGAGATCTTCGGCGGTGATCGGGCGTCCGGCCCGCCGGATCGGGTTCAGCGTCGCCACCGGTCGCCCGTCGCGCGTGATCACGACGCCCTCCCCCGCGAGCGCGCGGTCGATCAGGTCGGTGAGGTTTCGCTCCGCGTCTTGAACGCTGTGCTCGCTCATACCCGATGATAGGAAGGGCGCCGGCGCCCTGTCCAGCGAGTCACGGCGTCCGCAGCGCCCCGCCCACCAACCAGGCCGGGTCGAACCAGCGGTCGGCCTCACCGTCATAGGGCAGGCGTGTGATGTCCCAGTTCTGGATGTACTTGGCGTAGACGTTCCACACCGCGATGCCGCCGCCGACGAAGATCCGGCGGCCCGGGTAGCGCTTAAGCACCTGCTCCGGATCCTCGTGGCTGCGGATCACGTCGATGGTGCGGTCCTTGAAGGCGAAGTCCGGGACCGAGGCCACGGTCTTCGGCCCGGCGATCAGCACGTGGCCCATGGTGAGCGCGAAGAACCGCGTCACGTCCTCCACGAACAGCGGGTCGGTGTTGCCCTCCCAGGGCAGGTGCCCGTTCAGGCCGAGCTGGCCGCGCAGGCCGATCGCACAGATGCAGCGGACGTCGATCATGAGGGCACCAGATGTGAGAGACGGGAATCATCCGGCCGATCCCACCCATCCCCTCATCCTGAGATGCCCGGCGATCGCAGGTCGCTGGGCCTCGAAGGAGCCCTCCAGAGGCCTCTGCGATCCCTGGAGGCCTCCTTCGAGGCTGCTGCGCAGCACTTCAGGATGAGGGTGGATTGGATGGATTCACCCGGTCGTAAAAGGGCGCTGTCCGTCACTCGGGCGCGCGGAACTGCAGCACCCGGTCGGTGGGGAAATCGTAGAGCTCGCCGGTCTCGGTCCAGTCCGGTGCGGCGAGCCGCACGAAGTGGGGGGCGAGATCCTCGGGGGTCTTGAGGGTCGCGGGATCCTCGCCCGGCATGGCCGAGCGGCGCATGCCGGTGCGCAGCGGCCCCGGGTTGAGCAGCATCGCCCGGATCGCGGTGGTCTCGTTCTCGGCCGCGTAGGTCCGCACCATCGCTTCGAGCGCCGCCTTCGAGACCGAGTACGGTCCCCAATAGGCCCGGCATTTCGAGGCTGCGCCCGACGAGACGAAGATCGCCCGGCCGGCATCGGACATGCGCAGCAGCGGGTCCAGCGAGCGGAGCAGGCGCCAGTTTGCGGTGACGTTGACCTGCATCACCTGGTCCCAGACCTTCGGGGTGATGTGGCCGATCGGCATGAGCGCGCCGAGGATGCCGGCGTTGCCGATCAGGATGTCGAGCCGCTTCCAGCGCTCGTTGATCGCCGCGCCCAGCCGGTCGATGGCGTCGTAATCGGCGAGGTCGAACGGCACGAGCGTGGCGCTGGATCCGGCCGCCCGGATGGAATCGTCCAGCTCCTCCAGGGCGCCGACCGTGCGGGCCACCGCGACCACATGGGCCCCGGCCCCGGCCAAAGCCAAGGCGGCGGCGCGCCCGATGCCGCGGGACGCCCCGGTGACGACCGCGACGCGGCCTTCGAGCTTTCTCTGAGGATCAGCCATGCCCAGGACCTAGCGCATTTCCGCGCCAGGGGGATCCAAAAATTCCGGTTTCAAAAGGTCCGTGACCTTTTGCGGGCTCAGGGCGGAGCCCTGCCAAGACCCAGGGGCGCCGCCCCTGGACCCCGCCAAAGGGCTGAGCCCTTTGGGATCCCCCGCTCAGTCCGCTTCGGCCAGCATCGCGAAGCGCTTCGGGCCGGCGATGGAGAGGTCGGTCAGGCCGGTCGGGTACTCACCCGTGAAGCAATGGTCGGTGTATTGCGGGCAGGCCGCATTGCGCTCCTCCTCGCCCATCGCCCGGTAAAGGCCGGGGATCGACAGGAAGGCCAGCGAGTCGGCGCCGATATATTTGCGCATCGCCTCGAGGTCGTGGGTCGCGGCCAGCAACTTCTCCCGCTCCGGCGTGTCGATCCCGTAGAAGTCCGGGTAGGTGATCGGCGGCGAGGCGATCCGGAAATGCACCTCGGCGGCGCCGGCCTCGCGCATCATCCGGACGATCTTCACCGAGGTCGTGCCGCGCACCAGGCTGTCGTCGACCAGCACGATGCTCTTGCCCTCGATCGCCGCGCGGTTGGCCGAGTGCTTCATCCGCACGCCGAGCTCGCGCACAGACTGGGTCGGCTGGATGAAGGTCCGCCCGACATAGTGGTTGCGGATGATCCCCATCTCGAACGGGATGCCGGTCTCCTGCGCGAAGCCGAGCGCCGCTGGCACGCCGGAATCCGGCACCGGCACGACGACGTCGGCCGCGACGGAGGCCTCGCGGGCCAGTTCCCGGCCGATCGCCTTGCGCACCGCGTAGACGCTCTTGCCGTTCACCACCGAATCCGGCCGGGCGAAGTAGATGTACTCGAAGATGCAGGGCCGCATCGGCACCGCATCGGCGAAGCGGATCGACTCGATCCCCTCCTCGGAGATCACCACGACCTCACCGTTCTCGACGTCGCGGACGTAGCGAGCGCCGATGATGTCGAGGGCACAGGTCTCGGAGGCCAGCATGTAGCGGCCGTCGAGCTCGCCCAGCACCAGCGGGCGGATGCCCAGCGGGTCGCGGGCGCCGATCAGCTTCTTGTTGGTCAGCGCCACGATCGCGTAGGCACCCTGGATCGCCTGCAGGGCGTCGATGAACCGCTCGACGATCCGCGGCTTCCGCGAGCGGGCCGCGAGGTGGAGGATCACCTCGGTGTCGGAGGTCGATTGCGTGATCGCGCCGTCGCGCACGAGGTCGCGGCGGATCGACAAGGCGTTGGTGAGGTTGCCGTTATGGGCGACCGCGAGGCCGCCGCTGGCGAGCTCGGCGAAGAGCGGCTGCACGTTGCGCAGGATCGTCCCGCCGGTGGTCGAGTAGCGCACATGCCCGATGGCGGCGCGACCTTTCAGCCGGGCGATGGTGTCGCCATCCGAGAAGGAATCGCCCACGAGGCCCGGGCGCCGCTCGGAATGGAACACCGAGCCGTCGAAGGACACGATCCCGGCCGCCTCCTGGCCCCGGTGCTGCAGGGCGTGCAGCCCGAGCGCCACGATGGCCGAGGCCTCCGGGTGCCCGAAGATGCCGAAGACGCCGCATTCCTCGCGCAGCGTATCGCCGTCGAGGTCGAAATCGGAGGCGTAAGCGTCGGATTGGGACATGCTGCGATCGATCACTTCACGAGTCCCGGCGGCGACGGGCCGGCGCGCCGGTCGTCGCGGATATCATCCGATCGTCTCCGGAACCGCTATCTAGGCGTTCCACGGAGACCGGCCAACGGCGCGCGCCGCAGGTCAGCGTCGCGTCGGCGTCGGCGCGGTCTCTGTGCGGCGCTGGGGCGCCACATCGGTCTCGGCGGGGGCGTCGGCCGCCTCGTTGGGCGGCGGGCCGGCCTTCGGCTTCTTGAACTGCTTCAGGAAGCCTTCCGGGTTCTCGGGGAGCTGGGCCACCAGGGCGTCGCCGGACTTCTCCAGCATCGGGCGCGTGCGCGCCTGCGCCGCCCAATCCGGCACCTTGCCCTGCACCAGCCAGGACAGGAACACCCAGCCGATCACGCAGATCAGGAAGCCGCGGCCCGCCCCGAACAGGAAGCCCAGCGACCGGTCGACCGCGCCGATGCGCGAGTCGAGCACCACGTCCGAGATCTTCACGGTGATGATCGAGACGATGATCAGCGTGCCGAGGAAGATCGCCGCGATGGAGGCGACCAGCGCCACGGTATCGCTGTTGACGTGCTGCTTCACCAGCGGAAGCAGCATCGGATAGAACGACCAGGCGACGGCGGCGGCGGCCACCCAGGCGATGATCGCCAGCACCTCGCGGGTGACGCCACGCACGGCCGCGAGCAGCGCGGAGACCGCGACGATGCCGAGCACGACGAGATCCAGAACGGTAAACGGCATCTGTGAGCTTTTAGGAACCAGAGGGAATGCCGCGGCGGCCATGCGGCTCCCCGGGACCGGGGCCGAAGTATACCAAGCCGAAACTCGGCCGTCACCCTCAGGCGCGGACTGCGCGTTCGGCCTGTGCCGTCCGTGCATCAGCCCGCGCCGATCGTGAGTGCCGAGAGGGCTTCCACCGGCCCCGTTTACCTCGTTCCGATCGCCGGCCTGTTCGGCGCGGTGCTGATGATCTCGCTGGTGCTGGCGGGCAAGATCGTCTCCGTGGGCGGCCTGACCTTCACGGCGGCGGTGATCGTGTTTCCCGCCTCCTACCTGTTCAGCGACGTGCTGACCGAGGTCTACGGCTATTCCAGCACCCGGGCCGTGGTCTGGACCGGCTTCCTGGCGCAGGCGCTCTGGATCCTGGCCTACGGGATCGCGGCGGCTTTGCCGCCCGCGCCGTTCTGGCCGCACCAGGCGGCGTTCGAGGCCGTGCTCGGCGCCACCCCGCGGCTCGCGCTGGCCGGGCTCGCGGCCTATCTCACCGGCGAGTTCCTGAACGCCTATCTGCTCGCCAAGCTGAAGCTGCGCTTTCGCGGCCGGGGACTGCCCGCGCGGCTCGTCGCCTCGACGCTGGTCGGCCAGGGTATCGATTCGGCCCTGTTCATCGGGCTCGGCTTCGGCGGGCTCTATCCCGCCGCGGATCTCGTCCGCCTCGCGCTCTCGATCTGGGCGCTGAAGGTCGCGTGGGAGATCGTGGCCCTGCCCCTCAGCGTGCCGCTGATCGGCTTCCTGAAGCGCGCCGAAGGCCGCGACGCCTTCGATACAGACACGGATTTCAACCCGTTTCGCTTGCGGGGGTGAGGGATGTTGCGGCATCGAAAGGGTGCTACCTTTGTAGCACTTTCCGGAGGAGCGTGACCATGCCGGCAGCCAAGCGAACGCCTGGCGTGACGAAGAGCGCCAAACCGCCGACTCAAGCGTCACCCACGGCGGTTGTGACCGTTCGGCGCCAAGGCGGAGCCCGCGTGATGACGCTCCCCCCCGCCGTTCTGGCCGCGATCGGAGCCGATACGGGCACCGATCTCACACTCGCCGTACAGGACGGCGCTCTGGTCGCGACACCGGTCGCGAAGCGAAAACGTCGCTATACCCTGGCGGAGCTTCTGGAAGGGGCCGAGCATCTGCCGGCCTTGTACGCGGATACGGCCAAGGCTCTGGAAGGCCCTCCAGTGGGCAATGAGATCGGGTGATGGGCCCACGGCCGAAAGTCCCGAAGCGTGGCGAGATCTACTCGATCAACCCCAACCCGGTCATCGGCCGGGAAATGCGCGATCGACATTACTGGATTGTCCTGACGCCAGAGGCCGTGAACGTTCACGGCACGGCAATCGCCGTGGTGATCTCCACGGTGGCGGCGGGCGCCCGCGCCGCGGGCCTCACAGTCCCCGTCACGGCGGATGGCTTGACCGGCGTGGCGGTCTGCACGCAGGTCCGCAGCTTCGATCTCCGGGCGCGCCTCGCCGATGGCAGTGCGAGCCTCGCCGGTATCGCGGATCCGGACACCGTGGGCGAGATCGCCGCACGGGTTGCCAGTCTCGTCGACCCCTGAGAGCAATGCAGCGAACCGACTCGCCTCACGGGTCCGCATCGTGCATCCGTCCGCGGGGAATCGAGGATCGGGGGCGCTTCGGTGGCGGGTAGGCGATCGGTGACGGAATCCGGAACAGATATCGGCGCCCACGGCGCCCGGCTGACCATCGATCTCGGGGCGATCGCGGAGAATTGGCGGATGCTGGCCGCCCGGGGGACCGATTGCGCCGCCGTGGTGAAGGCCGATGCCTATGGCTGCGGCATCGCGCAGGTCGGGCCGGCCCTCTGGGCCGCCGGGTGCCGGACCTTCTTCGTCGCCCACCTGTCCGAGGGCGTCGCCGCCCGGGGCGCCCTGCCGGAGGCCGCGATCTACATCCTGAACGGCCTGCCGCCCGGCGCCTGCGCGACCTTCGCGGCGCACGACCTGCGCCCGGTGCTCGGCAGCCGCGAAGAGATCGCCGAATGGGCCGCCTTCTCGGGCGGGGGTCGGCCAGCGGCGCTCCATGTCGATACCGGCATGAACCGACTCGGGCTGCCGGTGCCGGAGGCGCTGGAGCTTGCCGGCGATCCGGGCATCGCGGCCGCCGGCATCGACCTGCTGCTCAGCCACTTCGTCAGCGCCGAAAAGCCGGAGGATCCGGTCAATGCCCGGCAGATCGCCGATTTCGCCCGGGTCCGTGCGGCTTATCCGGGCCTGCTTGCCTCGCTCGCCAATTCCTCGGGGGTCTTTCTCGACGGCGCCCGGCACGACCTGCTGCGGCCGGGCTACGCCCTGTTCGGCGGCAATCCGACCCCCGAATCCGCCAACCCGATGCGCCCGGTGGTGCGGCTGGAGGCCCTGATCGCCCAGGTGAGGCATGTCGAGGCCGGAACCAGCGTCGGCTATAACGGCCGCTGGACCGCCGCCGCGCCGAGCCGTCTGGCGACGCTGTCGCTCGGCTATGCCGACGGCTTCCCCCGGTCGATCAGCGGGCGCGGGCAGGCCCTGGTCGGGGGCGTGCCCTGCCCGATCCTGGGCCTCGTCTCCATGGACCTGATCATCCTGGACGTCACCGCGGCCCCCGCGGCCCGGCGCGGCGCCAAAGCCGTGCTGATCGGCGACGAGTTCGACATCGACACGGTCGGCCGCGCCGCCGGGACGATCGGCTACGAGATCCTGACGGGGCTGGGTTCGCGTTATGTTCGAACCTATGTAGGGTGATCCGACCCCTTCTTCGAATGCCGGACCGGCGGCGCGCGGACCCGAATGGCCAAGATCCACCAGACCTTCGTCTGCCAATCCTGCGGGGCGGTCTACAACCGCTGGCGCGGCCGCTGCGAGGCGTGCAACGGCTGGAACACGATCGTCGAGGAGGCGGCCGCCGCGCCCGGCCAGTCCGGCCCGGTAGCGACTCGGCCCTCCCGCGCCCGCGGCCGGGTCTTCCCCCTCGAGGGGCTGACTGGCGAGACCAAGGAGGCGCCGCGCATCCCCTCGGGAATCGGCGAGCTCGACCGGGTCACCGGCGGCGGCTTCGTGCGCGGCTCGGTGATCCTGCTCGGCGGCGATCCCGGCATCGGCAAGTCGACCCTGCTGATGCAGGCCTCCGCCGCCATGGCGGGCACCGGCGAGCGGGTCGCCTACATCTCGGGCGAGGAGGCGGTGGGGCAGGTGCGCCTGCGGGCCGAGCGGCTGGGCTTGAGTTCCCGACCGGTGGATCTCGCCGCCGAGACCAATGTCGAGGACATCATCGAGACCCTGAGCCAGGGCCGGCCGCCGGCCCTGGCGATCATCGATTCGATCCAGACCATGTGGACCGAGACCGTGGAATCGGCCCCCGGCACGGTCACGCAGGTGCGCTCCTCGGCTCAGGCGCTGATCCGCTTCGCCAAGACCACCGGCACGGCGGTGATCCTGGTCGGCCACGTCACCAAGGACGGGCAGATCGCCGGCCCCCGGGTGGTGGAGCACATGGTCGACGCGGTCGCCTCGTTCGAGGGCGACCAGGGCCACCATTTCCGCATCCTGCGCGCGGTGAAGAACCGCTTCGGGCCGACCGACGAGATCGGCGTGTTCGAGATGACCGATGCGGGGCTCGCCGAGGTGCCCAACCCCTCGGCCCTGTTCCTGGCCGGGCGCGACCATCAGGCCGCCGGCACCGCGGTCTTCGCCGGGATGGAGGGGACGCGCCCCCTGCTGGTGGAGATCCAGGCGCTGGTGGCGCCCTCCTCGCTGGGCATGCCCCGGCGCGCCGTGGTCGGCTGGGACCCGAACCGGCTGTCCATGGTGCTGGCCGTGCTGGAGGCCCATGGCGGCATCCGGCTCGGCACCCACGACGTCTATCTGAATGTCGCCGGCGGCCTGCGCATCACCGAGCCGGCGGCGGATCTCGCGGTCGCTGCCGCCCTGGTCTCGTCCCTGTCGGGGGCGGTGCTGCCGCCGGAGACGGTCTATTTCGGCGAGATCGGCCTGTCCGGAGCGATCCGGCCGGTGGCTCAGGCGGGATCCCGGCTGAAGGAGGCCCAGAAGCTCGGCTTCGCCAAGGCGCTGATTCCGCAGGGCCGCGGCGAGGGCGACAAGGCCCTTTCGGTGGAGACCCTGCGGCACATCGCCGATTTGGTCGCCGGGATCAGCGCCGGGGCGCCGCGGAAGGGCTCCGGGCAGCGCGGGCGGGCGCAATCGCGCTACGCCGACGAGGAGATTTAGGCTTGGCTGTCGCTTTGCTCGCGGCGACGGACGACGCAGTTTGAAGCGCGCGGCGGCGTGTGAACGCCGCGACATGCCCCCTCTCCCGTGCGGGAGAGGAGACCCGCGCTTTCCGCCTCCATGGTACGATCGCAACGACGATCGAATCCTGTTGCGCCCGTGGCTCCCAAGGGGGGGAGAACGCGTCGCGCTACCCGCCGGTCACGCTCATGTGCCGGGGCACTGCGGCCGGGCGCTGGCGCTCGATGACGAAGTCGTGGCCCTTGGGCTTACGGGTGATCGCCTCGACCACGGCGGCGGCCAGCACGGCATCGTCAGAAGAGGCGCGCAGTACCGCGCGCAGATCCGCCGAATCCTCCTGGCCGAGGCACAGGTAGAGCTGGCCGGTGCAGGTCAGGCGCACCCGGTTGCAGCTCTCGCAGAAATTGTGGGTCAGCGGCGTGATGAAACCGAGCTTGCCGCCGGTCTCCTCGACCCGGACGTAGCGCGCCGGGCCGCCGGTGCGGTCGGACAACGGTGTCAGCGTGTAGCGGCTCTCCAGGCGCTGCCGCGCCACCGACAGGGGCAGGAACTGGTCGGTGCGGTCGGCCTCGATCTCGCCGAGCGGCATCACCTCGATCAGGGTCATGTCCATGCCGAGCCCGTGGGCCCAGGCGATCATGTCGGGGATCTCGTCGGCGTTGACGTCCCGCAGCGCCACCGCGTTGATCTTGACCTTCATGCCGGCCTTGCGCGCGGCCGCGATGCCGTCGAGCACCACCGGCAGGTCGCCCCGGCGGGTGATCGCCCGGAATTTGCCTGCGTCCAGCGTGTCCAGCGAGACGTTGATCCGGCGCACGCCGAGGCTCGCCAGCTCATCGGCGTAGCGCGTGAGCTGCGTGCCGTTGGTGGTCAGCGTCAGCTCCTCCAGCGCGCCCGAATCGAGGTGGCGCGACAGGCGGCGGAACAGGTGCATGATGTCGCGGCGCACCAGGGGCTCGCCGCCGGTGATCCGGAGCTTGCGCACGCCCCGGGCGATGAACACGCCGCAGAGCCGGTCCAGCTCCTCCAGGGTCAGCAGGTCGCGCTTGGGCAGGAACTGCATGTTGTCCGACATGCAGTAGGCGCAGCGCAGATCGCAGCGATCCGTCACCGAGATGCGCAGATACGAGATCGCCCGCTGGAACGGGTCGATCAGCGGCGCGGGCGACGGCGCGCGGGGCGCCTCGGCCGTAAACCCCTGCGGCGTGCTGGAGATGTCATCGAGCATGATTGAGCATATGATGCCCGATACGGTCGTGGGCAAGCCGACCCCGGGCCGCAACCCCGGAATGCTTGAGGAGTGTGACCTGTGAACGAGGATCTGTGGCCCACCGAGATCCGCCTGTCGGCCGATCGGCGGGTGCTCAACGTCGCCTTCGAGGACGGGTCGCGCTTCGCCCTGCCGGCGGAGTATCTGCGGATATCGAGCCCGTCGGCCGAGGTGCAGGGCCATTCGCCCCTGGAGCGCAAGGTGATCGGCGGCAAGCGCGCCGTGGCGATCCTGGCCGTGGAGCCGATCGGCAATTACGCGATCAAGCTCGGCTTCGACGACATGCACGACACCGGGATCTACGGCTGGGAATACCTGCACACGCTGGGCCGCGAATACGAATCCCGCTGGCAGACCTATCTCTCCGAGCTGGCCGAACGCGGGCTCGACCGCGAGACCGCGCGTTCGGCCCCGGCCAAGCAAGGCGGCGGTTGCGGCTCGGGCTCGTGCGGCTGCCATTGAGGGCGAATGGTCGGAGGCTCGGAAGCTTCCAAGCCAGGACGACTTCTCTCGGCAATGATTCTGACGCACGATGACGGCATGACCGAGCTTCTCGACCGAGCCATCGCGCGCGTACGCACGCTGCCATCCGAAGCTCAGGACGAGCTGGCCAGCGTTCTCCTGCGCCTCGCCGGGGAGGAAGAGCCTGTCTACCGGCTCACCCCGGAGGAGGAGGCGTCTTTCGCGGCCTCACGCGCCCAGGCAGCACGCCGTGATTTCGCGCCCGATGAGCAGATCCGGGCGATCTGGGCGAAGCACGGGCTTTGAGACTGCGCTTTACCGCGGATGCGGCAGCGGAACTCGAGCGCGTGCTATCGGAAATCGCGCAGGCATCGCCTCAAGGGGCGCGACGCGTTCAGGGCCGGATCCAGGCCGTCCTCGATTTCCTGCTGGATCAGCCGAGAAGCGGCCGATTGACGAGCCTTAAAAATCTGCGGCGGATCCCAGTGCGACCCTACCCGTACGTTATTTTTTACGAGGCTTCCGAAGACGAAGTCGTCATCATCGGCATCCGCCATGGTGCCCGTGCCCCCTCCTCGATGCCGGGAGCGTCGTGACGCGCGGGCGGGCAGATCGGGCGTCCGGATCTGACCGGTGATCGCATCTTAATTCTTGGATGTTCGGCGCGTGTCGGACATCCTACCAGCCCCGGAGCCACCATGGCCTTCACCTGCACGATCCCCGCTCTGCCCACGGTCCAGCAGGACGATGCCACGGTCCGGATCACCCGCTGGGACTTCCCGCCCGGGGCGGTGACCGGCTGGCACGAGCATGGCTGGCCGTATTTCGTGGTGATGCTGGTGGCCGGCGTGCTGCGCGTCCATGACGGGGCGGCGGTCAGCGAGACCGCGCTCGCGGCGGGGCAATCCTACATGCGCCCGGCCGGCATCCGGCACGATGTGATGAACGGGTCGGAGCACCCGATCGCGTTCATCGAGATCGAGGTGAAGCGCCCCGACGCGCTGGTCACGCTGCCCGAAGCCTGAACGCAAAAGGGCCGACCTCGCGGCCGGCCCTCGTCAGAAAGTCCCCAAAAGAGTCAGCGCTGGACGACGACCTTCGTGCCGACCTTGGCGCGGGTGTAGAGGTCGGTGACGTCGTCGTTGGTCATGCGGATGCAGCCCGAGGACACGGCGGTGCCGATGGTCTCCGGCTCGTTGGAGCCGTGGATCCGGTAGATCGAGCCGCCGAGATACATGGCGCGGGCGCCGAGCGGGTTCTCGATGCCGCCCTTCATGTAGCGCGGCAGGTCGGGCCGGCGCCGCAGCATGGTCGACGGCGGGCGCCAATCCGGCCATTCGCGCTTCATCGTGATGGTCTGCACGCCGCCCCAGGTGAAGCCCGGGCGGCCGACGCCGACGCCGTAGCGCAGGGCCTGGCCGCCGCCGAGCACGTAGTAAAGCCGCCGCTCGGCGGTGGAGACGACGATCGTGCCGGCGCCGTAGGGGCCGTTATAGGCGACCGTCTCGCGCGGGATCGCCGACATCTGCGGCACGGCCGCGTCGAGCGGGTCGGCGGGGTTGAGCGAGGCGTTGGCCACCGGCACCGCGACGGTCTCGACGGCCTGCGGGCGCACCCGCACGGTGAGCGCATCGTTCAGCGGCTGGCGGGTCAGCGGGTCGATCTCGTAGGCCAGTGCCGGCGCGGCGCAGGCGGCCGCGCCGATGAGCCCTACGAGGGCGGGAAGGAAACGACGCATCAAAGCCTCTCGGGGCAGGCGCGAAATGGGTTGGGAACGCGGCGAATTACCGGGGCACGATGCCGTGCCGATCCTCGCCAAGGGGTAAACGCTCGCGCCCCAAATCCAAGCCGGAAACCGCCACGCTTAGCCGGTTCCGCCCCTCCGTGACGGGATGGCAACACTGTGGCAGCTTAGCCATAACCGCGGGATTGGCCTGGGCGGTCGGGCGTGTCCCGACCTGCCCGGCCGCCGAGACCTCACGCCTCGTCGGCGGCGAGCCAGATGGCCGGTTCCAGCGGCGCCGTGCGGATGAGTGCGGGGGCGGCGGGCAGGCCGCGGATCTGCGCCAGCTCGGCCAGTTCCGGAGCCTGCGCGGTGTCGTCGGCGGTGAGGAACAGGCCCCGGGCGCGGGCGGCGCGGCCGAGATCGGCCCGGCTGGTCCAGACGCTCTGGGCCGGGCTCGCCAGCAGCGCGAGGGCCAGCGGGGCCAGCCACAGGCCGAGCCAGGCATTGCCGGCCCAGACCAGGGCGAAGACGATCAGCGCCCCGACCACCACGGCGTCGGCCTGGAGCCGGAACGCCTCGGCCCAGGAGACCTGCCGGTCGTCGCGATCCTGGGTCTCCCAGCGCACCACCCGGCCCAGGAAGGTCGAGACCACGGCGCCGGCGGTGAACAGGGTGAGCACCGGCCACAGGAACACCCACACGACCTGCTCCAGGGCGGCGCTGGCCAGGAGCGACCGGGCGCCGCCGAAGGAAGCGCGGCGCTCCGGCGAGACCAGGACATGGCCGAGGCTCAGGACCTTGGGCAGGGCCAGCACGGCGAGGCTGAGGACGGCGAGGCCGTGGGCGGCCGCGCCGTGACCGGTCAAGCCGTAGGCGAGCAGGCCGAGATCGCCGGTCCGGGCCGCCTGCCAGGAGGCCAGGCCCAGGAAAGCGATCCAGAGCGGCAGCATGCCGTAGGCCAGGACGCCGACCGCGAGGTGCCAGCGGCTCGCGCCATGCAGCCCGGCCCAGGGCAGCACCCGCAGGTGCTGCAGGTTGCCCTGGCACCAGCGGCGCTCGCGGCCGAGCAGGTCGATCAGGTTCGTGGGCATCTCCTCCCAGGTGCCGCCCATCTCGGGCAGCAGGCGCACCTCCCAGCCGGCGCGGACCATCAGGGCGCCCTCGACGATGTCGTGGCAGAGGATCTCGCCGCCCAGCGGCGCCCGGCCCGGCAGGACCGGAAGCTGCGCGTTCTCGGCGAAGGCCTCGATCCGCAGGATGGCGTTGTGGCCCCAGTAGCTGCCCTCCGGGCCCTGCCAGGTCTCCAGGCAGCGCAACGCCAGGGGCGCGTAGAGGCGCACGGCGAATTGCTGGATGCGGGCGAACAGGGTGTCCCGGCCGGCCGCGTAGGAGACGGTCTGGATCAGGCCGGTGCGGGGGCTCTCGTCCATCAGGCGGACGAGCCGGGTCATGGCGGCGCCGGTCATCAGGCTGTCGGCGTCGAGCACGATCATGTAGGCGTAGTCCGCACCGTAGCTGCGGCAGAACTCGCCGATATTGCCGGCCTTGCGGCCCGTATTCTCGGTCCGGCGCCGGTAGCGGATCCGCGGCAGGGCCGGGTCGGCCTCAGCCCAGGCCTGGATGCGGGCGAATTCGTGCTCCTCCACCGCCGCGATCGCCCCGTCCCGCGTGTCGGACAGGACGAAGATATCGATGCTCTGCGCCTGCGCATCGGCCAGCGAGCGGGCCATCACCCGCAGCCGGGCGAAGACCGCCACCGCGTCCTCGGCATGGATCGCCACCACGGCGGCGGTGCGCCCGCCCCCGGCGGCGGGTCGCAGGGCGGATTCGGACCGGCGCTCCAGCACCGACTTCGCCCGATCGCCCAGGAGGGCGGCCACGAGCCCGTAGACGTATTGGCAGGCGACGAAAGCCTGCCAGCCCATCACCAGGGCGAACAGGATCAGGATGGTCCAGGCTAGGGGGCTGGCGCCGGCCGGGTAGGCACGATCGGCCAGCCATGCGAGACCGCCGGCGGCGGCGAGGCTCGGGATCGCCAGGGCGAGACGCCGGCCCAGCAGGGCCCGGCTGCCGCCGGCCCAGGCCTCGGGTTCGAGCGCCGTGGCCGGACTCGTCACGATCTCGGGATCGGGAGCGCCCGGATGGGCGTTCCGGTGCGGCCGCTCGGCGGAGGAGGTGACCCGTGAGGACATGGCGCGAGGAACTCGACCGTGGAATGCTGCCGGCTGCCTCGCCGCGGGCGGGCGGGAACCGATGAGCGTGGACACCGATATGCGGGGCGAGGACACGCAGCCGACCCGGCCGCACAGGCAGCCGGAGGCCGAACGGATCGATCCCCCCTCCCGGCGCCGCGTTCTCAGAACCGTCCTGACCGCGGCTGCCGGCAGTATTGTACCTAGCGCTATAGATCTGAATGGCGCCCGAACATGGGCCGGGGCGGCGCTTCAGCCGCAGGGCTCGGCGCCCGGGGCCGCGCAGGACGGTGCGATGACCTTCGAGACCCTGTCGGCCGAGGCCGAGCGCCGCGCGTCTGCGCCCTACGCGGCCCCGCCCACCGACCTGCCCCCGGCGCTCGCGGGCCTCGACTACGACGGCTATCGCCACATCGTCTTCCGGCCCGCCGAGAGCCTCCATCTCGGCCGCCATTTCAGCGCGCAGTTGTTCCACCGCGGCTTCCTGCAGCGCAAGCGCGTGGCGCTCTACCTGCAGCCGCGCGGCGGCCCGGCCCGGCCGATCCCCTACGAGAGCCGGCTGTTCGATTTCGGCGGGCGGCTCGCCGGCCAGAGTTTTCCGGCCGATCTCGGCTTCGCGGGCTTCCGCCTGCACTACGCCTTCCCGGAGACGCCGGCCTGGCGGCCCAAGGGCTTCCAGGAGGAGTTTCTGGTGTTCCTCGGCGCCTCCTATTTCCGGTTGCGCGCCGCGGGCCAGGAATACGGGCTCTCGGCCCGGGGCCTCGCCATCGGCACGGGCGCACCGGAGGGGGAGGAGTTTCCCGATTTCACCGCCCATTGGCTGTGCGAGCCCGAGCCGGAGGCGCGCAGCCTCACGGTGCTGTCGCTCCTCGACAGCCCGAGCGTCTCCGGCGCCTACCGGTTCGTGATCACCCCCGGCGACCCGGCCCGGATCGCCGTCACGGCGGCGCTCTATCCCCGCAAGCCGATCCCGCGGCTGGGGCTCGCGCCGCTCACCAGCATGTTCCTGTACGGCCAGAACGGGCCCGGCGCCCGGGACGCCAAGCCGTTCGACGATTTCCGCCCGCAGGTGCACGATTCCGACGGGCTCTGCGTCGCCACCGCGGCCGACCGGCTGTGGCGGCCCCTCATCAACGGCCGCAAGCAGCCGCAGATCTCGGCCTTCGCGGCGAAGCCCCTCGCGGGGTTCGGGCTGCTGCAGCGGGAGCGGAGCTTTGCCGCCTATCTCGACGTCGAGGCGCGCCAGGAGGCCCGGCCGGGCCTGTGGGTCGCGCCGGAGCCGGGCGGCGCCTTCGCGGAGGGCGCCGTGCAGCTCTACGAGATCCCCTCGGCGGAAGAGTACATGGACAACATCGTGGCGGCCTACGTGCCGGCCGCGCCGGTGCAGCCGGGCGCCGCCCTGCACCTCGGCTACACGCTGACCACCGTGGGGGCGGAACCGGCGGAGGCGATCCCGCAACCGGCACTGGCCCGGGTCACCGAAACCCGGTTCGGCTCGGCCGAGCGCCTGCGCCCGACCGACCCGCCGAACCCGGCCCGGCGGCTCTGCGTGATCGATTTCGAGGGGCCGTCCCTGCCGAAGGACGCGGACGAGGCCGTCGCCGCCGAGGTCTCGGCCAGCGCCGGCACGCTCCACGAGCCGGTGGCCAACTTCGTGCCGCAGACCGGCGGCTGGCGCATCTACGTGGAGTGGCGCCCGCCCCAGCCGATGCCGGCGGGGGATATCGTCCTGCGGGCGCGGCTGGTGCGCGGGACGACCCCGTTGAGCGAGACCTGGGACGCGGTGGTGTGACCTACAGCGTTCGCGTATCGGTCCGTTCCGATCGCGACGCGCCCCCTCTCCCGTGCGGGAGAGGGTTGGGGTGAGGGTCAAGACCTATCCGGAGAGGTTACACCCCTCACCCTGTCCCTCTCCCTCCAGGAGAGGGGACCCGCGCCAATCTCGCGAACGATCCGCCGGCGCGGGGCCTAACACCCCTCAGGCGCTGCGCCGCTCGCGCTCCAGGCGCTTGGCCAGGCGGGTGGCGCCGTAGACCTCGCTCAGGCGGCGGCGGGCGGCGTAGACCGGCGGCGCCTGCCGCTCGACATGGGCGGCCGCGATGACGCGCAACGCGGAGTCGACCGAGCGCTCCAGGCGGCGTTCGGCCGAGACGGCGAAATCCTGCTTCGAGTCCAGCATGCGATGATCCCTCGTGCGAGGCCGGGCCCGCCCTCTCGCGGGGCGGTGACCGGCGGCATGGGGCAGCTTCGGCATCCGGCTTGACCGCATCAAGGCAGCTTGGCCGTAAGCCGGGGCGCGGTGTTACCGCAGCTCCTCGTGCCAGGTCCGGCCGTCGCGCTCGATCAGCGCGATGGCGGCGGTCGGCCCCCAGCTCCCGGCCGGATAGGGCCGCGGCGCCTCCGGGCGGTCGGCCCAGGCCTTGAGCACGCCGTCGGCCCAGGCCCAGGCGGCCTCGACCTCGTCGCGGCGCATGAACAGGGTGGCGTTGCCCCGGACCACGTCCATCAGCAGGCGCTCATAGGCATCCGGGTAGCGCTGCTTGAAGGTCTCCTCGAACGAGATGTCGAGGTCGGTCGGGCGCAGGCGCAGGCCGCCGGGGCCCGGATCCTTGGTCATCACCTCGAGCTTCATGCCCTCCTGCGGCTGCAGGCGGATGACGAGGCGGTTGGGCTCGCGCCCGAACGCCTCCTCGGGGAAGATCGAGAAGGGCGAGGCCCGGAACTGGACCACGATCTCGGACAGCTTCTGGGGCAGGCGCTTGCCGGTGCGCAGGTAGAACGGCACCCCGGCCCAGCGCCCGGACTGCACCTCGAGCTTCATCGCCACGAAGGTCTCGGTGCGGCTCTCGTGGCCGAGCTCGGTCAGGTAGCCCTCCACCGGCTTGCCGTCGACGGCGCCCGCCACGTACTGGCCGCGCACGGTCACGGTCTGGATGTCGTGGGCGGTGATCGGCTTGAGGGCGCGCAGCACCTTCAGCTTCTCGTCGCGCACGGAGTTCGCTTCGAGGTTGAGCGGGCTCTCCATGGCGGTGAGGCACAGGAGCTGCAGCATGTGGTTCTGCAGCATGTCGCGCATGGCGCCCGACGTGTCGTAATAGCCGGCCCGGCCCTCGACCCCGACCGTCTCGGCCACGGTGATCTGGACGTGGTCGATCACGTCCGAGGTCCAGAGCCGCTCGAAGATGGTGTTGGCAAACCGCAGGGACAGCAGGTTCTGCACCGTCTCCTTGCCGAGATAGTGGTCGATCCGGAAGATCTGCGATTCGGGGAAGACCTCGCCGACCGCGTCGTTGATGGCGCGGGCCGATTTCAGATCCTTGCCGATCGGCTTCTCCAGAACGACCCGGGACTTTTCGCCGACGAGCCCGTGCGAGGCGAGGTTGCGGCAGATCGAGCCGTAGAGGTCCGGTGAGGTGGCGAGGTAGTAGGGCCGCACCTGGTCGGGCCGCTCGTCGAGCTTGGCGACGAGGTCGGCCCAGCCGCTCTCGCCGGCGCCGTCCACCGCCACGTAATCCACGTGGTCGAGGAATTTGTGGAGCACGTCCTCCGTCAGGTCGGAGGCGGGCACGAAGCGCTTGAGCGCGTCCCGGGCGTGCTCCCGGAACGCGTCGGCCGACAAATCCGAGCGCGAGGCGCCGATGATTCGGCTGGTCTCCGGGATCTGCCCGTCCCGGAACCGGTAGAACAGGGCCGGCAGCAGCTTGCGCGCCGTGAGATCGCCGGTGGCGCCGAACACGACGCAGTCGAACGAGGCAACGGGGATGATCGTGGCCAAAAGAGCGGCTCCCTGGTGTCGTGCGCGGTTGCAGCGCGGCGCGCCGCACTGACCTAACCTGGGTGCAAACGCTTCGCCAGACGAGGGGCGGCCGTCAGCAAGGCCCGCGGCGCATGCCTTTGGTCGAAGGGCTGAACGCCAGCCCGGTCCGAAGCAGGCCCGTCCTTGCGAGCGCAGCGAAGCAACCCAGGGAACCGCTGCGCATAAGAGCGTCACGCGAGGCCGGGATACAGATCGCGCCAATCCGGGTTCATCGCCTCGATCAGGGCGAGCTTCTTCTTCCGGGAGCCGGCCTTGATCTGCTTCTCGCGGGCGATGGCCTCGCTCATCGTCGGGTAGCCCTCGTGCCAGACCAGGAGCTTGCAACCGTAGCGGCGCGTGAAGCCGGGATGGAGGGCTTCGCGGTGCTCGTAGACGCGCCGGGACAGGTCCGCGGTGACGCCGGTATAGAGCGTCCCGTTGCGGCGGCTCGCCATGATGTAGACGGCCGGCGCGCGCATGGGGGCAGTCCCGTCCAGCAGAACGATCGGCCGCGCGGTTCCCTGGGTTGCTTCGCTCCGCTCGCAATGACGGGGGGGCGTCAATATGCGTCGCGTGAGGCGTTTCAGGCCGGCGCTGTCGGCGCGAGCTTGCCTCCGCTGGATTGCGCCACGCTGGTGGATCGGGTTCGGCGCCGGGATTGCCCGGGGGCATTCAGGAAAATCACGGTGGGTTGAGAGCGTCCACCGTCATTGCGAGCGGAGCGAAGCAACCCAGGGAACCGCGCGGCACATGGTTCCGCTCGACGGAACGGATCCGGAGAGATGCGGGTCGAGAGGGGCCCACCTACAGTGACGCTGCCCGGAGCGGAATTTCGGCACAAACCGTCTTCCATCCTTGCTCGAAACATCTTCCCTCGCGAAGAACTGGGTTGCTTCGCTCCGCTCGCAATGACGGTTGCGATCACTCCGCCATGAACCGCTTGAACGCCTCGGAAAAGTCCGGGTGCCAGCGCGACAGGGCCGGCCGGTTCTCGATGATGTCGCCGGCGGCCCAGGCGATGCGTTTCTCGTCCTGCGCCCGGGTGGTCTCGTTGTCGGGGCAGAGGATGTAGAAGTCGCCCGCCTCCAGCCGCTCCAGCATGAAGGTGACCGTCTCCTCCGGCGTCCAGGCGCCGGCGGGCTTCTCGGCGACGCCCCTTGCCTTGGTCAGGCCGGTATAGACGAAGCCCGGGATCAGCAGATGCGCGGTGGTCCGGCAGCCCTCGCGGGTGCGCAGCTCGTGGGCCAGCGCCTCGGTGGCCGCCTTCACGGCCGCCTTCGAGACGTTGTAGGGCGCGTTGCCGGGCGGCGTGGTGATGCCCTGCTTCGAGCCGGTGACGATCACCGCGCCTGGCTTGCCCCCCGCGATCATCCCGGGCGCGAAGGCGTGGATGCCGTTGACCGCGCCCCCCAGATTGGTGGCGAGGATCCGGGTCCAGGTCTCGGCATCGGAGAAGAGCTTGCCGCCGGCCTCGATCCCGGCATTCAGCATCACCACCGCCGGAGGGCCGGCCTTGGCGACATGGGCCGCGAGCGCCTCCACGGCCTCCCGGTCCGAGACGTCGGTGGGTAAAGCCCGGACCTCGACGGCGGCGAGCTCGGCGACCGCGCCGTGGGCCTCCTCGAGGGCCTGGCCGGGCAGGTCGGCGAGCCAGACATTCATGCCGGCCCGCGCGAAGGCTTTCGCCGCGGCGAGCCCGATGCCGCTCGCCGCCCCGGTGACGACCGCGCTGCGGCCTGGACTGATGGCGGGATGCTGGCTCATGGATCGGTCCTCGGCTGGATGGCGTCCCGAAGATGGGGCGCGTCGGGGCCGAAGGCGAGTTGGAACCGACGTGATCGGTCCGCTGCCAGCGCCATTGGCAACTGGGGCGATCGCATAAGGAAATGGTATTCCTCCGGGCGTTGATAACGCCCGCGGCGAACGCTCCCTCGAAGCCCTCGAACCGAGAACCCGGCATGACCCCATCCCCCGGCCTGCCGAGCCGCCGGGCTCTCCTCGCCGGGGCGGCCTGCGCCGGCCTCGCCACGGCTGCCAGGGCTGCGGCTTCCGGCTTCGGGCCCCTCGGCAAGCCGTCCTGGTCGGCCGACAGCCTCCAGGCCACTGCGGCCGCCAAGGGGCTGCTCTACGGCTGCGAGGTGCCGTTCCACCGCTTCGACGCGACGCCGGCCTACCGGCAGGCCGTGGCCCGGGAATGCGGGATCCTGGTCTGCGGCACCGAGATGAAGATGGAGGAGGTGCTGCCGTCCCCCGGCCGCACCGATTTCGCCCGCGGCGACGCGATCCTGCGCTTCGCGCGGGCCAACGGCCAGCAGATGCGCGGGCACACGCTGGTCTGGCACGCCGCCCTGCCGCCCTGGGTCGCGCCGCTGCTCGGCCGGGCGAGCCCGGTCCAGGCCGAGGATTTCATGCGTCGCTGGATCGAGACCGTGGCCGGCCATTACCGCGGGCAGATCGTCGCCTGGGACGTGGTCAACGAGATTTTGGGCAACGAGGCCGATCCCGACCGGGGCGGAGGTTTGCGCGATTCGCCCTGGCTCGCCGCGATGGGGCCGGGCTACGTCGACCGCGCCTTCCGGATCCTGCACGAGACCGACCCGGCGGCCGCCGGCACCTGGAACGAGGACGCGGTCGAGCAGGGTGCCCCCTGGATGGAGGCCAAGCGCACCAAGGTGCTGCGCCAGCTCGAGGCCATGCGGTCGCGCGGCGTCCCGATCCGGCGGTTCGGGCTGCAATCGCACCTGACCAGCACGGTGCCGATCGACCAGGGCCAGCTCCGGCGCTTCCTGCACGAGATCGGCCAGATGGGTCTGGGGATCGCGGTCACGGAGCTCGACATCGACGACCGGGCCTTCCCGTCCGACGTGCCGACCCGCGACCGGATGGTGGCCGATTTCGCCCGCCGCTACCTCGACGTTGTCCTGGCCGAGCCCGCCCTGCTGGACGTGCTCACCTGGGACATCTACGACCCCGACACTTGGCTGAACGATCACGTCTACCGCAAGCGGCCGGACGGGCTGCCCCAGCGGGCGCTGCCGCTCGACGCGCAGTTCCGGCGCAAGCCGCTCTGGCACGCGATGCAGGCCTGCTTCCGGGCGGCGCCGGACCATACGGCCGCGCGCGAAAGACTCAGGCGGGGGTGATGCCGGTTCGACCTTGTCGCTCTTCAGAAGCCAGTGGACCACTCGGCGGCGCCGGACGAGGCGCGGGTCCCCTCTCCCGTGCGGGAGAGGGACAGGGTGAGGGGCGTGCCCTTTCCGGAAGACCCTGGTCCCTCACCCCAACCCTCTCCCGCTCGGGAGAGGGGGCCGTGTCGCGCTCCGCATGGGATCGTGTGAGCGCCCCACGGTCCCGAGAACGGGCTCCGGCGGGCGGTCCGCCAGCAGCCGGCGGCGCAGGCGGGCGCAGGGGCGCTCGACCAGCCCGTACATCCCCCAGCACCAGAGCAGGGTCAGCGGGAAAGCCGCCAGCATCAGCGTCAGCCCGTGCAGGCCCGGCGCCAGGTGCAGCACCAAAGCCGCCACGGCCATGTGGGCCAGGTAGAAGCTGTAGGACCAGAGGCCGAGCTGGCGCATCGGCCGGGCGGAGAGCCACCGCACCGCCCAGCCCTCCCCGTGCAGCAGATAGGCGAAGGGCACGAACAGGGCCGCGCTCTGGAGCGTGTAGCGCAGGGTCTCGCGGAAGGCGGGATCGCGCACCGCCAGGGTCAGCAGGATCACCGCGAGGCTCGCGGCGACAGGCCAGAGCGTCGGGCGCCAGGCCCGGTCGGCCGGGATCACCGGGTTGTTCCACAGGCCGAGGCAGCAGCCGAACAGGATCGCGTCGATGCGGGTGTGGGTCCAGGAGTAGTTCAGGCTGTAATCGGGAAGCCGCCAGACGTTGACGCAGCGGATCGCCAGCACCGCCGCGCAGATCCCCAGGCAGGCCAGCGCCGCCCGGCGCGGCTGCAAGCGCCCCAGCCACAGGAGGTAGGCCAGGGGGAAGACCAGGTAGAAATGCTCCTCGATGGCGAGGCTCCACAGCGGCACTGGCAGCACCGCCTCTGTGCCGAACAGGCCGGGATAGTTGGTTAGGAACAGGATCTGGCCGAGGACGGCCGCCGGCTCGACCCGCATCCAGTCGAGCAGCCCCGCCGCGTAGAGCGCCCCGGTGGCCGCGAGCGTCAGGTAGAGCGGGGGCAGGATCCGGAGGCTGCGCCGCAGGTAGAAGGCGGCGAGCGAGACCGTGCCGGTGCGCCCGCGCTCGATCCGCAGCAGCGTCGTGATCAGGTAGCCGCTGAGGAAGAAGAACACCGTGACGCCGAAGCCGCCCGGCACCAGGTGGCTGTAGCCGCAATGGGCCGCGAACACGATCAGGATGGCGAGCGCCCGCACCCCGTCGAGTTGGGGCAGGTACGGCATCGCACTCGGGACGTCCCCGGTGCGCTGGGATCCGGAATCCGGCATGGCGGCGGCTGATCGTCCTTCACGGCACGGCCCCGCAGGGTGCGCCCTTTCCGCGCCAACCGATATCGGCGGACGGCTCCGGGCGCAGCGCCCCTCGCCGGATGGTGAATACCGGTCCCGGCCAGCGCGATCCATTGGAGGAGATTGGTAACCGTACCGCCCCATCATCCCGCACGACCGCGCCGCCCCGGGCGCCGTCGGGAGTGTTGCGTATGGTCCCGGCCCGTTTCCGCCTGTCCGCCCGCCTCGGCGCGGGTCTCTCGGTGCTGGCGCTGCTCGGCGGCCCCGTCGGCGCGCTGGCGCAGGGGGCTCCGGCAGCGCCGGCCGGACCCGCAACTGCGCCGGCCCCGCCGCTCGCCGTCCCGGTGGCGGTGCCGCCGGCCCCCGATCCGTCGAAGAATGCCGAGCCCAAGCCCCAGGATTCGGCGAAGAATCCCGAGCCCCGTCCGATTGAGGCGAAGAGTTCCGAGGCCAAGCCGCCGGAAACGCCGAAGAAATCGCGGGAGCCGGCCCCCCTGGTCTACGCCAAGGTCTCCACCGACCCGACCCCGACGCTCACCGCCCGCACCTTCCTGGATACGCTCAAGGTCGCCGACCGCTACGCCGCCTTCGCGGAGGCCGGCGGCTGGGAGCGGCTGCCCGACGACCTCATCCGCCTGAAGCCCGGGGAGCGCAGCCCGGCGATCCCGTCGCTGCGCCACCACCTGACGCTGACCGGCGACCTGCCGGTGGACGCGCCGCCCAGCGACCGGCTCGACCCGCCGCTCATCGCCGCGATCGCGGCGTTCCAGGCGCGCCACGGCCTGCCCGACAGCGGCATCCTGGGCCGGCTCACGATCAACGCCCTGAACGTGCCGGCCGCCACCCGCCAGCGCCAGCTCGCGGCTTCCGCTTCCCGGCTCATGGGCTCGAAATTCCCGTTCGGCGAGCGCTACGTCGTGGTCAACATCCCCTCGGCGAATGTCGAGGCGGTGGAGAACGGCGCGGTGGCGCGCCGCTACGTCGCGGTGGTCGGCTCCCCCGACAAGGCGACACCCACGGTGGAGACCCGGATCACCGACATCAACTTCAACCCGACCTGGACCGTGCCGGCCTCCGTGGTGAAGAACGAGATCATCCCGCAGATGCGCAAGAACCCGGGCTACCTCGCCCGGAACCACATCCGCATCCTCGGCCCCAGCGGCGAGGTCGACCCGACCAAGATCGACTGGGCGGGCAACAAGGCCGCGGCCTACACGCTGCGCCAGGATTCCGGCTTCGACAATTCGCTCGGCCAGGTGCGGATCGACATGCCGAACCGCTTTGCCGTCTACATGCACGACACCCCGGCCAAGTCCCTGTTCGCCGCCGCCGTGCGCTTCCACAGCCACGGCTGCGTCCGGGTCGGCCAGGTCAAGGAGCTGGTCGGCTGGCTGCTGCAGGGCACCGACGGCCCGAACGGGCCCGGCACGAGCTGGGGCCCGATCGAGATCGAGACCGGCATCGCCGACGGCGAGCGCCGCGACATCAAGCTGGTCAAGCCGGTGCCGGTGACCTTCGTGTACCTCACCGGCTACGCCACCCCGGACGGGAAGGCGCATTTCCGCGACGACATTTACAACCTCGACACGCCGCCCCCGGCACCGGAGCCCGCCGCCACCGGGGCGATCCCCCCGGCCGGCGCCGCGCAGCCCGCGGCGATGCCCAAGCCCGCGGCGGTCAAGCCGGCCGCACCCAAGCCGGCCGCGGCGAAGCCCGCTCCTGCCAAGCCGGCGGCCAGCAAGGTAACGGCGGTGAAGCCGGCACTGGAGGGCCTGAACCCGGACGCGTCCCAGCCGCCGCGCTGAACCCGGGCCTGCCGACGGCTTGATCGGTCCGGCGGGGCGTGATCCTCAAACTAAGGCTTCGAACGCCGCCTCGAGCCGACGCGTGAAGATCCCCGGGTCGAAGACAGCGGGGCCTGACCGCAAAATTTCATCGAGGCGCGCGCGCACTTGTTCGAGGGTCGCAGGATCTCTCGCGAGTTGCAGAGCCTGACGTTCGTAGGCGTCCAGGCTATCCGTGACGAGTTCGGGAAGGCCGAGCGCCGTCAGAAGACTTCCAGCCATGCGGCTCGCATAAGCGCGCCCGGAGCACGTCATCAACGGCAACCCCATCCAGAGGGCGTCGCTTGCCGTCGTTCCGGCATTGAAGGGGAACGTGTCGAGGAAGAGGTCGGCCAGCGGCAGACGGGCGAGGTACGCCTCGTAGGACACGCGCTGCGCGAAGACGAGGCGCTGCGGATCGACGCCGTGACGTCCGGCCTCTCGCCGCAGGTTGCCCCGAGCCGGCTCGTTGTCGGCCAAGAGCCAGAGCACACTGCCGGGCATAGCCTGCAAGAGACGCATCCAGATCGCGAAGATGGTCGGCACGATCTTGTAGCTGTTGCTGAACGAGCAGAACACGAACCCGGCCTCGGGAAGCCCCTCTGTCGAACGCGCCGGCAGTGCCGACCTTGGCGGCCGGCGGCTGTTGACCTGGAAGCAGCCGGGCTGCACGATGATCGTCTCCGAGAAGCCGCCCTGAAGCTTGCCTTCGTTCGCCAGGAAGGCGTCTCCCACCGTGAAGTCGATCCAATCGGCGCCGGTCGGACCGGGAAATCCGAGGTAGTTGCCCTGGACCCGGGCCGGACGCGAGGCCAGGATGCCGGGCCGGCTCAGGGTGGTGAAACCCGCTAGATCGACGGCGATGTCGGCGGGCCACGCGCGCAGGAAGCCGGCCGCTTCGGCATCCGACCACCCATGAGCATCGACAAATTGGTCGGCGGCCTCGGCGATCCGCGTGCGCAAGTGACTGCCGTCGTCCGGGCCATACGACAGGGCGACGATCTCAAATCGCTCGCGATCGTGCAGCGCCAGCACATCGACCATGAGGGCCGCGACGGGATGAGCCCGGAAGTCGGGCGACAGGTAGGCCAGCCGGATGCGGCCGGGATGCCTGGGACCGGACGCGCGGGCCGCCTGCAGGGCTAGCGGCGCGGCGTAATCACGGCCGCGCTTCAATTGGACGCCGGGATCGTCGGTCAGGGCAAGGACCGGGAAGGGCGACGGCGGATCGCGGCGCCGCCACGGGCCCACATCGAGCGAAAGCATCTTTCGGTCTGTCGCGAAGGCACGCCAGTCGCACAGGATCTGGCGCAGGTGCGAACGCATCGCGAGCACTTGGCCGTGCCCGGGATCGAGGTTCGCCGCCGCGTCGAGGCTCTCTAAAGCGCCGAGGAGGTCGCCGGCCTTCCGCAAGGCGAAGGCGAGGTGGAGATGCGCCTGCGCTGAGGCGGGATCGAGGGCAATCGCCTCCCGGAAACATCGGGTCGCATTCTCCACGCGCTCCAGATCGAGATAAGCGAGGCCGAGATTGTTGACGGTGCCGGCGTCGTGCTTGAGGGCCCTGGAATGTTCGAAGCACGCCACCGCCTCAGGCAGGCGACGGAGCGCGCGATAGGCGACCCCGAGATTGTTGTGCGTCGAGGCTGATAGCGGATCGAGTTCAAGCGACCGTTCGAGAGCCACCGCCGCCTCGGCGGGCCGCCCGAGGGTGTTCAGGACCACGCCCAGGTTGTTGTGAATCTCAGCATCCTGAGGGGTTGTTTGGGCCGCCTTGTTCAGCAGCGGCAGGGCTTCTGCGCTGTCGCCTCTCTGATGCAGGAGCGTTCCCAGCAAATGCAGGGCACCCGGATGGTCCGGCTCCGCCAGCAGGAAAGCACGATACAACCTTTCGGCCTTGTTGAGTTGTCCCTTTTGGTGCGCAATAACAGCATCTCGAGCTAAAGACTCGTGTCGATGGCGTATTTTTCCCATCTGTATTCTCAAATCTATCTCAAAATTAACATAAAATCGGAATGCAATGCGGTCAAAAATGCATTGGATAGAGCTGTTTAATTATATCTCGGCACGCAGTCCACTTAAATAATCGTGACTGTTGTTATCATAATTTACGTTCGGATACCCGCGGCATTCTATTGTCAGATATAAAAATTTATTGACTTGAATGGCTGCTGCTGATCTTCGGATCGACATCTATGAGATCGTACCGAATCCAGCTTGCGAGCCCCCGAGCTCCAGCTTCACCTTCACAAGCCCCGGATCCTCCGGATCCCGCCCCTGGGTGAAGCCGAGGCGGCGGCAGACCGCGAGCATCGGGCGGTTCTCGGCGAGCACCATGCCCTCGACCCGGCCGATCCCCTCGGAGCGGGCCCAGTCGATCATCAGGCGCATCAGCGCGAAGGCGAGTCCGGTGCCCCGCGCGTCGCGGCCGACCGCGATGGCGTATTCGCCGCTCTCATGGTTGGCGTCGGCGTGCAGCCGGACGGCGCCGAGCATGCGCTCGCCGCCCTGCGGGTCGACCTCGGTGGCCACGAAGGCGATGGCCCGGGCGTAGTCGAGCTGGGTCAGCCGGGCCAGGAAGGCGTGGCTGAACTCGCGCACCGGGCCGAAGAAGCGCAGCCGCAGGTCCTCCGGGTCGAGGCCCTTGAAGAAGGCGAGGAACAGGCCCTCGTCCTCGGGGCGCACCGGGCGCACCCGGATCGTCCGGTCCTTGAGCTTGAGGGTGCGGACCCATTCGGCCGGATAGGGGCGGATCGCGAAGCGCGGGTGGCCGCGGCCGTGGCGTCCCCGCTCCGCGCGCCCGATCCGCACCCGCGCGTCCAGCGCCAGCACGCCGGTCTCGTCGGCCAAGAGCGGGTTGATGTCGAGCTCGCGCACCTGCGGCAGGTCGGCGGCGAGCTGGGACAGCTTCACCAGGGTCAGGGCGATGGCCCCGATATCCGCGGGCGGCACGTCGCGGTAGCCTTCGAGGCGCCGGGCGACCCGGGTGCGGCCGATCAGGTCGCGGGCGAGCGCGAGGTCGAGCGGCGGCAGGCCCAGCGCGCGGTCGTCGATCACCTCCACCGCCGTGCCGCCCCGGCCGAACACCACCACGGGGCCGAACACCGCATCCTCGGCGAGGCCGGCGATCAGCTCCCGGCGCTGGCCCCGGCGGACCATCGGCTGCACCGCGAAGCCGGTGACCCTTGCATCCGGCCGCTCCCGGCGGGCGCGGGCCAGGATGCTGCGCGCGGCCTCGCGGACATCGGCCTCGCTGGTCAGGTCGAGATGGACGCCGCCGATATCGGATTTGTGCACCACGTCGGGCGAGACGACCTTGAGCGCGACGGTGCCGCCCGCCGCGATGATCGGCCAAGCGGCGGCCGCGGCGGCGTCCTGATCGGGGGCGAGGGTGATCGGCACGGTCGGGATGCCGTAGGCCTCCAGCAGCCCGTTCACGGCGATCGGATCGAGCCAGGCGGCGCCCTGGCGCAGGGCGGCGGCGATGATCGAGCGCGCCCGGGCCATGTCGGGGGAAAAGTCCCGCGGCAGGGAATCCGGCGTGCGCATCAGGTCGTCCTGCGCCTCGCGGTAGCGCACGAGATGCAGGAACCCCTCGATCGCCTCGGAATCGGTGGTGAAATGCGGGATGCCGGCCTGCGCGAAGGCCGCGCGCGCGGCCTCGGCATCGCCGAGCGACACCGCGAAGACCGGTTTCTTGCGGGTCTGGCCGGCGCGGGCGCGCTTGACCGTGTCGGCGATCGCCCCGGCCACCGCGCCGGCATCGGACCGGACCGTGGGGACGTGGATCGCCAGCACCGCGTCGCTCGCCCGGTCGGCGAGCAGCGGTTCCAGGGCGGCCGAGAAGGCCGGGCCGCCGGCATCGATGCCGAGGTCGATCGGGTTGCCGGCCGCCCGCCCCTCGATCTCGGGGATCTGCGCCAGGATACCGGCGCGCTCGGTCAGCCGGTCCGCGGCGAGCAGGCCGATGCCGCGGCCGTTGGTCAGGATCGCCAGCCGGTCCCCCGGGAACGGCCGCTGGCGCCCCAGCGCTTCGACCGCCGAGAACATCCCGTCGAGATCCTGCACGGCCAGCAGGCCGGCCCGCCGGAAGGCCGCGGCATAGACCGCGTCGGGCCGGGCGAGCGCGCCGGTATGGGTCACGGCGGCCCGGGTGTCGGGCCGGTGCCGGCCGGCGCGCAGTACTACCACGGGCTTGGCGCGGGCGGCGGCCCGGGCCGCCGACATGAACCGGCGGGCATCGGCCACCCGGTCGAGGCAGAGCAGGATCGCCCGGGTCCGGTAATCGGCGGCGAAATAGTCGAGGCAGTCGGCCACGCCGATATCGAGGACGCTGCCGAGCGACAGCACCGCGGAGAAGCCGGTCCCGTGCCGGGCGGCCCATTCGACGATGGCGGCCGCCACCGTGCCGGATTGCGAGACCAGCGCGAGGTCTCCCGCCGCCGGGGCGTGGGCGAACAGGCTGGCATCGAGCTTGGCGCCGGGCACCGCCAGGCCGGCGCTGTCGGGTCCGAGGAGGCGCAGGCCCTGCGCCCGGGCGATCCGGTGCGCGACCGGGCCGGGATCCTCCGGCCCGCGGCCGAGCCGGGCGGTGAGGATCACGGCCGCCCCGGCGCCGATCGCGGCGGCCTGGGCGACCACCTCGGGCACGCTCGGCGGCGGCACCGCGATCAGCACGAGATCCGGCACCATGGTGAGGTCGGCCACCCGCGGCACGCAGGGCAGGCCGTCCACGGAATCGTGATCGGGCTGGACCGGCAGGATCGCGCCGGGAAAGCCCGCCCGGCGCAGGCTGTCGAGCACGCTGCGCCCGAGGGAGCCCTCCCGCGCCACGGCCCCGACCAGCGCGACCGAGCGCGGCGCCAGGAGCTTGTCGAAGCGGTAGGTGCTCACGGCGCCGAAGGCTTGAATCTGTGCGCGCGCATGGGGTGCCCCTCGCCCGGGGTGACGCGCGCGGCCGGGGCGTGCGGCGCCCCGCCCGCGGGCGCACCCGTCGCCCTACCAGATGGCACAATCTCCCGCGCGTGCAACGCCCGGATGCACCGATACCGCGGCGCCCACCCGGCACCGGAACCGATCCGGGCCTCGATGCGACCGGGTTCCGCGCCAAACCCCTGTTGCGACGCGTTCGCGCGCCGGGCCGGCCTCCACTTGGGCGACGGGCCTTCTATCCGGCTCTGTACAGTATACGACAAAGCACGCCGCGACCATGTCGGCTGTTGTGAGGACTTATAATTTGGTCTTGCCCTTATACTGATCGCACCATAGTACCTGCGCCTTTATAGGCCTGTATCAGCCTCAGCAGACACAGATTCCGGCCGGCACACGCCGAACGATGGCGGCCGAGACGAAGCGATGGGAGGTTTCGGAATGGATGCCACGGTCGGAGAGGACCTGGATTATCTCACGTTGTCCGTCGACATCGTGTCGGCCTTCGTGAGCAACAATCCGGTGCCCGCGCCGGAACTGCCCGGGCTGATCGCCGCGGTCCACGCGACCCTGCACGGCCTGAGCCAGCCCGCGGCCCCACCGGCGGAGGAACTCCGGCCGGCCGTCTCGGTCCGGCGCTCGATCCAGCCCGACTACATCGTGTGCCTGGAGGACGGGAAAAAGTTCAAGTCGCTCAAGCGGCACCTGCGCACCCACTACAACCTGACGCCGGAGGCCTACCGGGAGAAATGGGGCCTCGCCCCCGACTACCCGATGGTGGCGCCGAACTATGCCGCCGCGCGCTCCAGCCTCGCCAAGAGCATGGGTCTCGGCCACCAGCGCCGGAAGGGCCAGACGGGCTAGGCAAGCGGGCCGGCATCCACAGGTTTCCCGCCGGGATTCAGCATCGGGCAAGGGGCGCTTGCCAGGGTCGACGGGCTCATCCGCGACCCGAGATCCGATGCCCGGCAAGCCCAACCCCGTCGCCCGCCTGTTCTGGACGGCCGCGATCGGCTGCCCGTTCGGGCTCTGGTACGGACCGCCTGCCTTCGCGGCCACGGGGCTCGCCCTCGCGCTGGTGCTGATGCGCCATCTCGGGCGGCCCCGGCGGTTCCGGGCGCGGGTGCGCCGGATCGCCCGGGCCCATGCCGAGACCCTCGCGCTGCGGCGGCGGCAGGAGAGTTTTTGCGACGCCTACGGCAACCGGATCGAGGATGGCTGGCTGCGGGAGCGCGCGTACTTCCTCGACCGCACCGTCCTGCCGCAGATCGGGCCGCATTTTGCCGACCTCGCCGAGTCGGAGCGCCCCCGGATGCTGGCGATCGTGGAGGCGGAAGCGGCGGCCGTCGCGCTGCCCGAGGAGGACGAGGCGCCGGGCGACGGCATCGATTACGAGCGCTACTGCGCCGAGCGCTTGGCCCGGGCGGGGTGGCGGGCGCATCGGACCCCGCCGAGCGGCGACCAGGGCGCCGATATCGTCGCCGTGCGCGACGGCTTACGGCTGATCGTCCAGTGCAAGCGGCTGGCGAAACCGGTGGGCAACGCCGCCGTGCAGGAGGCGGCGGCCGCCCTGCGCTACTGGGCGGGCGACCGGGCCGCGGTGGTGTCGAATGCCGGGTTCACGCCGGCGGCCCGCCGCCTGGCGGCGGCGACCGGCGTGCTGCTCCTGCACCACGACGCCCTGGACGACATCGACCTCGCCGGCGCGCACCGGAGCTAGCGCAATCAGGTTCCGGGATCCCAAAGGGCCGAGGCCCTTTGGCGGGGGTTCGGGGCGCGAAGCCCCGACGACCTCAGAGGACCTTCAACAGCGCCTCGGCGCCGGAGACCTCGGTCTTCGACGGGGTCTCCTCGATGTTGAGGATCTTCACCACGCCGTCCTCGACCAGCATCGCATAGCGCTTCGAGCGGATCCCGAGGCCGAAGCCGGTGCCGTCCATCTCCAGGCCGATGGCCTTGGCGAAATCGGCATTGCCGTCGGCCAGGAATTCCAGACCGTCCGCGCCGCTCGCCTTGGCCCAGGCGTCGAGCACGAACACGTCGTTGACGCTGGTGACCGCGATGGCGTCGACGCCGCGGGCCAGGATCTCGTCCTTCTTGGCGACGAAGCCCGGCAGATGGTTGCGGTGGCAGCTCGGCGTGAACGCGCCGGGCACGCCGATCAGCACCACGCGCCGGCCCTTGAACACATCGTCGGTGGTGCGGGCGATCGGGCCCTCGGGGCCTGTCACCCGGAAGGTCGCCTGGGGCAGGTGGTCGCCGACCTGGATCATCGCGGGTCCCTTCGCTGACGCGCGCTCGGATCGCGCGCTGAACAATCGCGCCTGACCTAGCGTGGCGGGCCGGGCCTGTCGAGGACGGGCCTGTCGAGGACGGGGCGGCGGCGGTCGTCACGCGCCGAGCAGCCTGATGAGGCGGCGCCGAAGAAAGCCGCGCCGTGAGCTTGGCCGCCTCGCCCATGCGCTTGCGCTGCCCGCCGGATCCGGGCAGCTGCGCCGCGCTGTCGAAGGCGGCCGGTGATGCCGCTTCCGCCAGGGAACCCTCCCTCTCACGGCCGGATCGGGCCTGCGCGCGGTCCGCGGCCCGAAGGCCGAGAAATATAGCGATCCGTCCGCAGATTCGACAGCGCCTTTCGGGGGCGGCGCCGGCAACGGGCCCGCGCGCTTTGTCCGCTGGACAAGGCCCGGCGGCCGCGTAGCATACGCGCATGCCGAACCCAGCGTCGCCCACGCATTCCACGCTCACCGGCTCGAGCTTCCTCGACGGCCAGTTCCTCGTGGCGATGCCCGGGATGGCCGACGAGCGCTTCGCCCGCTCGGTGATCTATGTCTGCGCCCATTCGGCCGACGGCGCGATGGGCATCATCGTCAACAAGGCGGCCACCGACATCAGCATGCCGGACCTGCTGGTCCAGCTCGACGTCGCCCCGGAGGCGGACGCGATCCGGCTGCGCGAGCGGGTCGGGCACATGCCGGTGCTGATGGGCGGCCCGGTGGAGGGCCGGCGGGGCTTCGTGCTCCACACCGACGATTTCCACATCCAGCAATCGACGCTGATCATCGACGACGGCATCTGCCTGACCGCCACGGTCGAGATCCTGCGCGCCATCGCCAGCGGCGAGGGGCCGGCGAGCGCGGTGCTGGCCCTGGGCTATGCCGGCTGGCAGGCGGGGCAGCTCGAGAGCGAGATCATGGCCAATGGCTGGCTCAACTGCCCGGCCGACCCGGCGCTGATCTTCGATGCCGACCTCGACGCCAAGTACGAGCTGGCGCTGCGGGCCAACGGCATCGACCCGGCCATGCTGTCGATGAGTGCCGGGCGGGCGTGAGGCCGCGTCCCGAACGGGCGACCGCCGGCTTGCGGATCGGGACGATGCCCTGACCGCCCGCTATTCCGGCGGCATCTCGCCGGCCGTGTCCGGGTTCACCCCGTCGACGGCGGGTTCGGCGGCCGGCTTCGGCCGGGACCGGCGCGGGGCGACCGAAGCGGTCGGCACCGCGGTGTTGGCGCCGAGCCGGGTGGCGAGCGCCAGGGCCCGGTTCTCGGTGACCCGGAGGTGGCAGAAGCCGTGCGTGCCCTCCCGGGCGTAGCCGCGGCAGAGCTGCTCCCGGTCGGCCGAGAAGGCCGCCTGCTCGCTCACGATCGGCCGGACGTCCTCGCGCCGGGCGCGCTGGGTCATCAGCTTGTAATTGTCGCGCACCGCCTTGTCGGCGACGCCCCGGGCGGTGTCGAACTCCCCGGCCCGGGGGATCAGCGTCGCGCCGGCCGGGCCCCAGAGACCCACGGGTGTCGTGGCGCAATCGGCGTTCGAGAAGGTGCAGACCGGCCCCTGGCCCAGGGACGAGACCAGGATTCCGCCCTCGACCACGTCGAAGCGCAGCGGGCACTCGGCCCCGGCGGCCTCGAAGCGCGGCGCACCCTCAGGCTTGCCCTCGGAGGACAGGGTGATGGGATTGCCGTTCGCGAGCGGCACCGTGCAGGATTCGGCCGGCTGGGAGATCTTGGTGCCGGGCAGCTTGATCCGTGCCGTCACGGATGGCCCGGCCCGCTCCAGCTTCAGGGTGCCGGACGTCCCGTTGAGCTGCAGCTCCTGCCCGATCACGCCGTCCTCGGAGGGAGCCTTCAGCACCACCGGGCGCGCCGGGACCGGCGCCGGCCGGGGCGCCTCGGGACCCGGGGCCGCTGGGCCCGGCTCCCCGGGGGCCGGGGCGGCGGGCGGGCCCTCGGGCACGCCGCGGGGCGGCACCGGCGGGCGCTCGGGCTTGATGCCGAACAGGCGCTCAAAGAAATTCTGGGCCTGCGCCGGCGGGGCGGCGAGCGTGGCGGGCACCGCGAGGGCGGCTGCCAGAAGGGGGAGCAGGAGGCGGCGGGTCCGTGGCATCGGGCTCTGACGGGAAGACGAGGTGGCGGGGCCACGCTCAACCCCTTGTCGAAGTGTTAACACGCCATCGATGGCCTGGACGTGGCAGCGGAGCAACAAAATGCGGCGACGCCATCGGGCCAAACCCGGCCTCACGGCGGGATTTTTCAGGCCGGACAAGGCTTTGGCGAAAAACGCGCCGGCCGGAGCGAACGGGCCGGCTTCGCCTTGCGAGCCCGTCCGGGGGTTCTTATATCGCCCTCGACGCGGGATTATGCGCTGGATTTCAGCCGTTCACGGCCCTTGATCCGGCCCGGGTCCCATACTCACATCACACTCAACCCGCCATGGGCCGAGCTGCTTCGGGGCTCGGCGGTCTGCTTGAACGCGACAGAAGAGGGATCCCACCATGGGTAAAGTTATCGGTATCGATCTGGGCACCACGAACTCCTGCGTGGCCGTCATGGAAGGCACGCAGCCCCGGGTCATCGAGAATTCGGAAGGCGCCCGCACCACGCCGTCGATCGTCGCCTTCACGGATGACGGCGAGCGGCTCGTCGGCCAGCCGGCCAAGCGCCAGGCGGTCACGAACCCCGAGCGCACGTTCTTCGCCATCAAGCGTCTCGTGGGTCGCACCTACGACGACCCGATGACCCAGAAGGACAAGGGCCTCGTTCCCTACAAGATCGTCCGCGGCGACAACGGCGATGCCTGGGTCGAGGCCGACGGCAAGAAATACTCGCCTTCGCAGATCTCCGCCTTCACGCTGCAGAAGATGAAGGAGACCGCGGAGTCGCATCTCGGCCAGCCGGTCACGCAGGCCGTCATCACGGTTCCGGCCTACTTCAACGATGCCCAGCGTCAGGCCACCAAGGATGCGGGCAAGATCGCGGGCCTCGAGGTGCTGCGCATCATCAACGAGCCCACCGCGGCCGCGCTCGCCTACGGCCTCGACAAGAAAAAGGCCGGCACCATCGCGGTCTACGACCTCGGCGGCGGCACCTTCGACGTCTCGATCCTCGAGATCGGCGACGGCGTGTTCGAGGTGAAGTCGACCAACGGCGACACTTTCCTGGGCGGCGAGGACTTCGACAACCGGATCGTCGAGTACCTGACGGCCGAGTTCAAGAAGGAGCAGGGCATCGACCTGACCAAGGACAAGCTTGCCCTCCAGCGCCTCAAGGAGGCCGCCGAGAAGGCGAAGATCGAGCTGTCCTCGGCCACGCAGACCGAGATCAACCTGCCCTACATCACGGCCGACCAGACCGGCCCGAAGCACCTCGCGCTGAAGCTCAGCCGGGCGAAGTTCGAGTCGCTGGTGGACGACCTGGTGCAGCGCACGATCGAGCCCTGCCGCAAGGCGCTCAAGGATGCCGGCGTCTCGGCCTCCGAGATCGACGAGGTGGTGCTGGTCGGCGGCATGATCCGCATGCCCAAGATCCAGGAGGTGGTGAAGTCCTTCTTTGGCAAGGAGCCGCATAAGGGCGTCAACCCCGACGAGGTCGTGGCCATCGGCGCCGCCGTGCAGGCCGGCGTGCTCCAGGGCGACGTCAAGGACGTGCTGCTCCTGGACGTGACCCCGCTCTCGCTCGGCATCGAGACGCTGGGCGGCGTGTTCACCCGGCTCATCGACCGCAACACCACGATCCCGACCAAGAAGTCCCAGACCTTCTCGACGGCCGAAGACAACCAGAACGCCGTCACGATCCGGGTCTTCCAGGGCGAGCGCGAGATGGCGGCCGACAACAAGCTGCTCGGCCAGTTCGACCTCGTCGGCATCCCGCCGGCGCCCCGCGGCATGCCGCAGATCGAGGTGACCTTCGACATCGACGCCAACGGCATCGTCAACGTGACGGCCAAGGACAAGGCGACGAACAAGGAGCACCAGATCCGCATCCAGGCCTCGGGCGGCCTCTCGGACGCCGATATCGACCGGATGGTGAAGGACGCCGAGGCCAATGCCGAGGCGGACAAGAAGCGCCGTGAGCTGGTCGAGGTGAAGAACCAGGGCGAGAGCCTGATCCACGCCACCGAGAAGTCGGTGACCGAGTTCGGCGACAAGGTCCCGGCCGCCGACAAGGGCGCGATCGAGACCGCGATGACCGCGCTCAAGACCGCGCTCGAGGGCGACGATGTCGAGACCATCAAGGCCCGGACCACGGACCTGATGCAGGCCTCGATGAAGCTCGGCGAGGCGATGTACAGCGCCAACCAGGGCGCCGGCGCCGAGGCCGGTGCCGAGGCCGGCGCCTCCGAGAAGAAGGACGACGTCATCGACGCCGACTTCCAGGAGGTCGACGAGAAAGACCAGAAGAAGCGCGCCTGAGGCGCAGTTTCGACAGAACCGAGCGGGGCCGGAGCGATCCGGCCCCGCCTCTGCTTGAGACGCGCTGTTGCGCGGGTGCCGCAGGAACCGGATATCGTCCGCCGTCAGCGTCGGGCCGGCCGGCTCATGCTAGATCGGCGGGATCGTCATGATCGCGACGATGCCTCGACCCGCTCACCCTGCTCAAGACCTGCCCCGAGGGACCCGCCGCGGCGGACCTGACGGGCCCAGGGATCGCAGCGCCTTCTGATTGTCCGGAGACTGGGTGGGATGTCGAAGCGGGACTATTACGAGATCCTGGGGGTCGCCAAGACCGCCACGGAAAGCGAGCTGAAGGTCGCTTTCCGCAAGCTCGCAATGACCTATCATCCCGACCGCAATCCCGGCGACAAGGAAGCCGAGATCAAGTTCAAGGAATTGAACGAGGCCTATCAGTGCCTCTCGGACGGCCAGAAGCGCGCGGCCTACGACAAGTTCGGCCATGCCGCCTTCAGCCAGGGCGGGGGCGGCCCCGGATTCGGCAACGAGTTCGGCGACTTCATGTCGGACATCTTCGACAACTTCTTCGGCGACGGCCGCGGCGGCGCCCAGCGCGGGCGCGGCGGTGGCGCCCCGGGTCGTGAGCGCGGCTCCGACCTACGCTACAACCTCGAGATCACCCTCGAAGAGGCCTTCATCGGCAAGGCCGAGACCATCCGGATCCCGACCTCGGTGACCTGCGAGGCCTGCGACGGCTCGGGCGCCAAGCCCGGCTCGAAGCCGCGGACCTGCCCGACTTGCGCGGGCTACGGCCGGGTGCGGGCCGCGCAGGGCTTCTTCGCCATCGAGCGCACCTGCCCGAACTGCCACGGCCGCGGCGAGATCGTCGACGATCCCTGCACCACCTGCCAGGGCGCCGGCCGGGTCAACCGCGAGCGCACGCTCTCGATCAACGTGCCGGCGGGCGTCGATGACGGCCTGCGCATCCGGCTCGCCGGCGAGGGTGAGAGCGGCCTGCGCGGCGGCCCGCCCGGGGACCTCTACGTCTTCCTCTCGATCAAGCAGCACGAGTTCTTCCAGCGCGACGGCGCCGACCTGTTCTGCCGGGTGCCGATCTCGATGGTCACGGCCGCGCTCTCGGGCGAGATCACCGTTCCGGTGATCGACGGCTCGCAGACCCAGGTGCGGATCCCGGCCGGGACGCAGACCGCCAAGCAGTTCCGGATCAAGGGCAAGGGCATGCCGGTGCTCCGCTCGCGGGAGGTCGGCGACCTCTACATCCAGGTCTTCGTCGAGACGCCACAGAACCTGACCAAGCGCCAGCGCGAGCTGCTCCAGGAGTTCGACCAGTCGGCCTCCCCGGAGAACCACCCGGAATCGGCGGGCTTCTTCGCCAAGGTCCGGGACTTCTTCGGCAGCGCCGTCCGTCCGTGAGGCTTTGATTGAACGCGCTCGCCGACGCCGAACCGGCCTCCCCTTCGGCTGCGCGCGCTCTAAGGCCGGATCCGAACCCGTGCACGCCCGTTATGCATCGGGCGAGCGTGGCATGCTTACCCTAGGCGCCGGGCCAGCTTGACTGTAAGACGGCGCGTTGCCTTAGCCTTCCATTCCCATCGGCTTCGAGGAATTCAGGACTTGCCGCCGCTCCGCCGTCCCAGCGCGAAGGCCCCTGCCGCCAGGGGTGACAGTCTTGGGCCGCGGCGCGACCCTCTCGAGGATGAGGCCCGCTTCCTGCGGTCCTGGTTCGAGCGGCCGCTCGTCACCGGCGCGGTGACGCCGTCGGGCAAGATGCTCGCCCGGACCATGGCGTCCTATGTCGATCCGCGCCGCGAGGGCCCGGTGGTCGAGCTCGGCCCCGGCACCGGCCCGGTCACGGAGGCGCTGATTCGCCGGGGCATCGCGGCCTCACGGCTGATCCTGGTGGAGTTCAACCCCGATTTCTGCCGCCTGCTGACCCGCCGCTTCCCCGGGGTCACGGTGATCCGGGGCGACGCCTACGACATGCGCGCGACCCTGAAGACGGTGCTGACCCAGCCCGCCGCCGCGACGATCTCGAGCCTGCCGCTGTTCACCAAGCCGCTCGAGCAGCGCCTCGACCTGCTCAACGCCGCCCACGACCTGATGCAGCCGGGTGCGCCCTTCGTGCAGTTCACCTACGCGGTGGTGCCGCCGATCCCGGCCCGGTGCGAGGCCGGCAGCTACACCGCCGACCGGTCGAACCGCGTCTGGCTGAACCTGCCGCCCGCGCGGGTGTGGGTGTACCGGCGGCCCTAGGGCACCACCGCTCGGCGATACCGGATCGCCCTCACCGTCATTGTGAGCGCAGCGAAGCAACCCAGCAGCGCGCGCTTCCCTAACGTGGCAGATCCCCGGGTCGCTTCGCTGCGCGCGTGATGACGGCGTGGCTGGCGGGATCCCAACCACGCCCATTCCGCTCCTCGCCGAACCTGAACAACGCCTGAGGGCCAAACTCACGTCAGCGTCAACTTAAAGGCGTCACACCGGGGGCACAGCCGGTCGCGGCAGCGCGACCGGAGAGGCACAGGAGGACGCCGATGTTCACCAAGACCGCACGCCTACGCTTGGCCGCCGCCGCCCTGGCGCTCGGGGGGATCACCCTCGGGGCGCCCGCGATGGCCGCGCCGCTCGGCCTCGACACCGGCCTGCATCAGGGCGCCGGCGACATCGTGGATGTCCAGTACGGCTACGGATACGGCCATCGCCACGGCTTCGGCCCGCGTCACGGTTTCGGACCGGGCTTCCGCGGCCACCACCATCACGGCTGGGGCCGCGGACGCGGCCATCATTACGGCTGGGGCCACCATCGCGGTTTCGGCCATCACCGTCACGGCGGCTGGGGTCACCGTCACGGCTACGGCCGCTGGTAAGGCGGACGGGGCCGGGTCCTACCCGGCTCCCACCCGCTCGATGATCGGCGGCCTACCGGATGGCGCTTCGCCCATCCGGTAGGCCGCCCGCAGACCCGCCTCCGCCCGGTCGGCGGCGGCCGCGTCGGCCGCATGGACGATCCCGAGCAGGCCGGACGCATCCCCGGGACCCGCGAGGTCGGTGAACCCGACCCGCGGGTCGATCGCGTCCTCGGGCCGAGTCCGGCCACCGCCGAGCCCGATCACCGCCAGCCCGATCGCCCGCGTGTCGATGCCTGCCACCGTGCCGTCCTGCCGGACCGGCCGCTGCACCGGCGCCGCGGGCAGGTAGCGCGCCGGCGCCTTCAACAGATCGCCCGGGCCGCCGAGCGCCGCGATCATGTTCGAGAAGATCTCGGCCGCCCGGCCGGAGGCCAGGACCGCCTCCAGGCGCTCGGCCGCCGCGTCCCGGTCCGGCGCGAGGCCGCCGGCGACCAGCATCTCGGCGCCGAGGGCCAGAGTGACCGCGTGGAAGCGCGGCTCCCGGCGGGCGCCGGTCAGGTAGTCGAGCGCGTAGGCCACTTCGAGCGCGTTTCCGGCGGCGCTGGCGAGCGGCGCGTCCATGTCGGTGATCAGCGCGGCGGTGCGCAGGCCGGCCCCCTCGGCCACCGTGACGATGCTCTCGGCCAGCGCCCTGGCCTCGTCGAGCCCGGTCATGAAGGCGCCGGAGCCCTGCTTGACGTCCATCACCAGGCCCTGGAGCCCGGCGGCCAGCTTCTTCGACAGGATCGACGCGGTGATCAGGTCGAGGGATTCGACCGTGCCGGTGACGTCGCGGATCGCGTAGAGGCGCCGGTCGGCCGGTGCCAGCTCGGCGGTCTGGCCGATGATCGCGCAGCCGACCTCACCGACGACCCGGCGGAATGTGTCGAGCCCCGGGGTGACGTCGTAGCCCGGGATGCTGGCGAGCTTGTCGAGCGTCCCACCGGTATGGCCGAGGCCGCGGCCGGAGATCATCGGCACGTAGCCGCCGCAGGCCGCCACCATCGGGGCGAGCGGCAGGCTCACCGTGTCGCCGATGCCGCCGGTGGAATGCTTGTCGAGAACCGGGCCCGGCAGGTCCCAGGCGAGGACCCGGCCGGATTCGGCCATCGCCCGGGTCAGCGCCACGCGCTCGGGCAGCGCGAGGCCGCGGAAGAACACCGCCATGGCGAAGGCCGCCGCCTGCCCCTCCCCGACCGCGCCGTCGGTGAGGCCGCGGACGAAGGCCGCGATCTCCTCCGGATCGAGCGTCAGGCCGTCCCGCTTGGCCCGGATGGTTTCCTGCGGCAGGCGCATGCCCTCAAGACTCCCGCGCTTGCATCAGGGCGCCGAACAGGCTGCTCGCCCCGAGCCGGAATGTTTTTGCGCTCACCCAGTCGGCCCCCATGATCCGGTCGGCCAGCGCGAGATAGGCGCCGGCATCGGCGACGCTGCGCAGGCCGCCCGACACCTTGAGGCCGGCGGGGCGACCGCTCGCCCGGATCTCGGCCAGCATCGCCGCGGCGGCCTCCGGGGTCGCCGAGACCGGGCTCTTGCCCGTGGAGGTCTTCAGGAAGTCGGCCCCCGCCGCCAGCGCCAGGCGGCTCGCACGCCGGATCGCGTCGGGATCGGCGATCTCGCCGGTCTCCAGGATGACCTTGAGGGACGCGGCTCCGCAGGTGTCGCGCACCGCCTCGATCATGTCGCGGGCGGTGTCCGCATCGCCGCGCAGGAAGGCGCGATAGGGCAGGACGAGGTCGATCTCGTCGGCGCCGTCGCGCAGGGCCTCGGCGGTGTCGTCGGTCGCCCGGGCGCAATCCTCGCCCCCGGCGGGAAAGTTGATCACCGTGGCGACCCGGATGCCGCTGCCCTTGAGCGCCCGGGCGCCCTGCGCCACGAAATGCGGCCAGACGCAGATCGCCGCGACGCCGCCGCTGCGCGCGTCCCGGCACAGGGCCTCGATCTTCGGCTCGGTGCAGGTCTCGGTCAGGTCGGTGAGATCGAGGAGCGGCAACGCCCGGCGGGCGACCGCACCGGCATCGGGTTCATCCATGTTCGGTCTCCTCGGCGGGCAGGCCGGCCACGAAGGCCCGGAGCAGGCGGCCGAGATCCGCCGCGGCGCGGGCCGCCACCGCCTTGGTCTCGGCGTGATGGGGGGCGCCCCCGGCGATCCCGGCGGCGAGGTTGGTCACCACCGACACGGCCGAAACCGGCAGGCCGAGGAAGCGGGCCAGGATCACCTCGGGCACCGTCGACATGCCGACCAGATCGGCCCCGAGGATGCCGGCCATCCGGACCTCGGCCGGGGTCTCGAAGCTCGGGCCGGAGAACCAGGCGTAGACGCCCTCCGTGAGCGGAAGCCCGCAGGCCCCCGCCGCCTCCCGGAGCTGGGCGCGCAGATCCGGATCGTAGGCCTCGGTCATCGGCACGAAGCGGGCGTCGCTCGCCTCGCCGATCAGCGGGTTCATCCCCGACAGGTTGATGTGGTCCGCGAGCAGGACCAGGCTGCCGGGGCCGAGCTCCGGCCGCAACGACCCGGAGGCGTTGGTCAGGAGCAGGCGCTTTGCGCCGAGGCCGGCCGCGCAGGCGAGCGGCACCCGCATCGCCGCCGCGTCGCCCCGCTCGTAGGCGTGCGCCCGGCCCTCGAACACCAGCACCGGCCGCCCCTCGAGGCGTCCGCGATGCAGCCGGCCGCCATGGCCGCTGACGCCGGCGCCGGGGAAACCGGGGATCCGGCCGTAATCCAGGGCGGTCGAATCCTCGAGTGCGGCCGCGATGCCGCCGAGCCCGGTGCCGGTGACGAGGGCGCAGGCGTAGCCGCCGCCGAAACCCGCGGCTCGCAGCGCGTCGAGGGCGGCGGCCTCAGTCACCCAGCGTCTCCGGCCCGAACGATTCGGGCAGCAACGCCGCCAGCGTGAAGGTCTTGGCGACGCGGTCCGGCCCGGCGGCGTGGATCGGCGTGTCCGGCCCGGCGAATTCGCGGATGCGCTGGCGGCAGGCGCCGCAGGGCGTCACCAGGCCCGCGCCGTCGCCGCAGACCAGGATCTCGGCGATGCGCCGGCCGCCGCCCGCGATCATCGCGGCGATCGCCCCGGCCTCGGCGCAGGTGCCGACCGGGTAGGCCGCGTTCTCGACATTGCATCCGGCATGGATCGCGCCGTGCTCGTCGCGCAAAGCCGCCCCCACCCGGAACCGGGAATAGGGCGCGTGGGCCCGTTCGCGCACGGCCCGCGCGGCCTCGAACAGGGCCGTCAGCCCGTCATTCCGTTGTGCTGAATCGACCGCCTGCATGGCCGATCTTTGGCACCCGCCGGGGCGCCCTGTCGAGGGGCGGGTGCGCGGGCAGGTCTTCCGGTGGGACGCGCCGGCTCACAGGCGTCGAAAGCCCAGTCCGGTCATGCCGGGCTCGCCTACGGCGCCCCGGAATGACACGGCCGATGCTCAAGCGTCCCCGCGCGAATCGCTCAGCGCGCCGCCGCGTCAGCCCCGAGCAGGCCGGCGGCCTGACGCAGCACGGCATCGTCCTGCGGGCCGCTCAGCGCGTAGGCGGTGTCGCCGGCGTTCCAGGACAGGAGGGCGCCGTCATCTGAGCCCGTGAGGGCGGCCGGACCGCCGCGCAGGCCCCGGGTCGCGAACAGCGAGGCCTCGCCGAAGGTGCCGGCCTCGAAGGCGATCTCGATGCCGGTGCCGTGGCGGCCGGGGAAGATCTGGATGTCGCGCACCTGCCAGCCGGCCGGGAGCGGCGGCAGGTCGATGCCGGTGACCGATTGGAGGCGGGCCCGGTCGTAGGCCGGGTGGTCGCCCTGGTTGGCGATGCTCTTGCGCAGCTGCGCCACGGCGCGGGCCTGGCGGGCATCGGCGATCAGCGCCGGATCAGGGGTCGCCGCGAGGGTGTCGGGCACGCCGAAGCGACCGATCTCGTCATGGGCGAGCCAGCCCGCGCCGACCAGCACCGCGATGGCGGCGGCACGCTTGAGCCGCGAGGCGACCCGGTGCCAGCGCAGGTTGCGGTCGAAGCGGCGCGCCAGGACGACGTTGCGGTCGGGTCCCGGCCCGGGCAGGCGCCCGAAGGCGGCCCGGAGCGCGTCGCGATCGTGCAGGTCGGCCATCACCTGGGCGGCGGCCCCGGGATGGGCGGCCAGATGCGCCTCGACATCGAGACGGCGCATCGGGTCGATCTGCCCGTCGACGAAAGCGATGAGATCGTCGTCTGTGATCGGATCCATCATCGGTGAAGTCCTCGGTTCCAGCGTGCCGCCGGGGCGGATCCGCCGGTCGTCATCATCATAGGTGCCGGCTCTGCGATGCCGGCCTCGTGCGGGCCCGATGCCTCAGGCATCACCCGCGGCGCGTTTCAGGGGCGGCCGGTCCCGCGACTCGTCGGAGGTGACGAGGCGCAGGCCGGTGAAGGTGCCGCGCCGCGCATCGGGCCGGCTCGCCTCGGTCTCGGCCTCGGTCTTGGCCCGGCTGCCCTCCTCGAACGCCCGGAGCGCCGCCCGGCCGCGGCCGAGGCGGGACATCAGCGTGCCGATCGGGATGCCGAGCACCGCGGCGGCGTCGGCATAGGCCATGCCTTCGAGCGTCACGAGGTGGAGCGCGGCGCGCTGCTCCTCCGGCAGGGTCAGGAAGGCCTGCCGGATCTGGGCGAGGCGCACCCGGCCCTCCTGGGCGGGGGGCGCCATGTCCTCGCTCATCCGCACCAGCGCGTCGGCGTGCCGCGCCTCGACCTGGCGGCGGCGCTGCTCGTCGATGAAGGCGTTGTGCAGCACCGTCATCATCCAGGTGCGCAGGTTGGTGTTCGGGCGCAGGGATCCCTGCATCTCCAGGGCGCGCACCAGGGTATCGTGCACCAGGTCGTCCGCCCGCAGCGCGTCGCGGGTGAGCGAGCGGGCATAGCGCCTCAGGGGCACCAGCAGATCGACGATGTCCGGATGCTTGTGCTTGTCTGATGCCATAGGGTGTGAACGCGGCAGGCCGGGCGTTTAATCCCGGGCCTCCGCTTTGCGGCCGCGGGACCCGGTCAGGCCTGATCGAGGGTGGCGGCGATGCCTGAGACCATCCGGGGATCGGTGGGCTCGACCTGGGTGGCGAAGGCGGCGGCCAGCGAGCCGTCCCGGGCGATCAGGTACTTGTGGAAGTTCCAGCGCGGCGTCTCGCCCGGCCGCTCCGACGCCGCCCATTGGTAGAACGGATGGGCGCCCGGCATCTTCACCCGGGTCTTGGCGGTCAGCGGGAAGGTCACGCCGTGGTTCTTCCGCGCGGCCTCCGCGATGGCCGGCCCGTCGAGCGGTTCCTGGTTGCCGAAATCCGGCGACGGCACGGCGATCACCGTGAGGCCCCGGTCGCCGAAGCGGGTCCACAGGGTCTGCAGCCCGGCGAGCTGCCCGGCATAGCCGCAGGCGGTGGCGGTGTTGACCACGAGGATCGGCCGGCCGGCATAGGCCGAGAGCGGCATCGCGCCGCCCTCCGGATGCTCGAAGGCGAAGTCGGTCGCCCGCCCGGAGGCGGCGCGGGCCGCGCCGGCAATCCCGGCACCGAGCAGGATCAGGGCCTCGCGGCGCAACAACGTCATGGCGGCCTCGCAGGGTCACGGGCGCTGGCACGCCCGAGCAGGATCTAGGGCGCGCCGCGGAAGATCCCAGCACCGGGATCCCGAAGCGCCCGCGGCCCTTCGGCGGGGTTCGGAGCCCCGCGCTTCGCCTAGGCGGCCCGCACCGTGTCGAGGAAGCGGTGGACCTCCACGTCGAGCCGCTCGGCCTGGACCGAGAGCTCGGAGGCCGAGCCGAGCACCTGGGTGGCTGCGGCTCCGGCCCCCTCGGCGGCGCTGGCGACCCCGGCGATGTTGGCCGTGACCTCGCCGGCCCCGAACGCCGCCTGCCCGACGTTCCGGACGATCTCCTGGGTGGCCGAGCCCTGCTCCTCGATCGCCGCGGCGATCCCGGTGGACAGCCCGCTCATCTCGGTGATGCGGCCGACGATGACGCCGATCGCCTCCACGGTCTCCCCGGTCCAGGACTGGATCTCGCCGATCTGCCGGGCGATCTCGTCGGTGGCCTTGGCGGTCTGTCCGGCCAGTTCCTTGACCTCGGTGGCGACCACCGCGAAGCCGCGACCGGCCTCGCCGGCCCGCGCCGCCTCGATGGTCGCGTTGAGCGCCAGCAGGTTGGTCTGCGAGGCGATGCCGCTGATCAGGTCGACCACGGCGCCGATCTTGGCGGCGCGGTCGCGCAGGCTGCGCACCAGCTCCGCGGATTTCCCGGCCTCGGTCACGGCGGCGTCGGCGAGGTCGGCCGAGGCCTGGACCTGGCGGCCGATCTCGTTGACCGAGACGCCGAGTTCCTCGGCCGCCGCCGCCACGGTGTTGACGTTCGAGGCCGCCTCCTCGGCCGCCGACGCCACCGTGGTCGACTGGGCGGCGGTCTCCGTGGCCGCGGCGCTCATGGTCTCGGCGGTGGATTTCAGATTTGTCGCGGCCGTGGTGACGGCGCGCACGATGCCGCCGACCGCGCTCTCGAAGGAGGCGGCCATGTCGCGCATCGCGGCCTTGCGCTGCGCCTCGACCCGGGCCTGGGTCTGGGCGGCCTCCTCCTCCAGGGCCTTGGCGCGGGCGAGCCCGTCCCGGAAGACCTGCACGGCCCTCGCCATGGCGCCGATCTCGTCGCGGCGCCCGACCGCCGGGATCTCGGTGGAGAGGTCGTTGGCGGCGAGCCGGGTCATGGCCTGGGTCATCTGGTGGATCGGCTTGCCGATGCCCTTATGCAGGGCCAGCGACCCGACCAGGGCGGTGAGGACGATCAGGCCGAGGCCGATCAGGTTGGCCGCCCGCGACGACGCGATGGCGGTCGCCGAGGCGGCGCTGCGCACCTTCAGCAGGTCCTGCTCGACCTGCGCGATCTCGGCCGCCTTCGCGCGCACGGCGTCCATCACCGCCTTGCCGACCCCCGAGCCTTCGAGGCGCCGCGCTTCCTCCCGGGTCGCCGGATCCTTCATCAGGGCAAGCTCGCGGTCCGCCACCTCGGCGCTCCAGCGCTCGACCAGCGCCTTCAGCTCCATGAGGCGCGCGGGCTGGGTGGGGTTGTTGGCCGTGAGCTTGCGCGCCGCCTCCCAGGACGCCGCGAAAGCTTTCCGCCCGGCCTCCTCGGGCTCGAGGAAGCGCGGATCGGCGGAGATCAGGTAGCCGCGCAGGGCGGTCTCCCGGTCGATCATCGCCACGACCGTCCGCTCGACCTCCGCCAGCACCTCATGGGTATGGACGGTCCAGGCCTCGGCGTCCTCGATCAACCCGATGTTCCGCAGCGAGATCGCCGAGACGCCGGCGGTGATCGCCAGCATCAGGGCCATGATCAGCGCGATCTTCACGCCGGTCTTGAGGTCGATCAGACGAAATCCCACGGCCCGTCCTCCCAGGAGCAAGAATCACCGCGCCCTGTCGGTCTTCGGTGAAAGGGCCGAGCTAGCGCAGCTCCATGAAAGATATCTTACGACTGGGATTTTCTGCTTTATGGCCGCAAATCAGACGGGCAATTAAGCGCCATATGACGCGAATATACAGCACTTATTGAACATCGACCCTCAAATCGACCGCACCGACACGTGACAAAACTCGATGCAAGCGTCAGAGATACGGATCTTTACTGGTACGCATCCCGCAGATTGAGTGTACAGGCCTGGCCGATCGTCCCGTAGGTCTCGGCGAGCCAGGCCTGCGCGGCCGCGCGGCCCTTGTCCCGCAGGCGCTTGAACACGGTCCAGCGCGCGTCGAGCTTGGAGGCGGCGTTGTAATCCTCCAGCGCGTCGGTCCCGTCGATGCGGTGCACCAGGACCCGGCGGTAGCCCCCCTGACCGAGGGTGCCGTCCTCGATCAGGCCGTCGATGAAGTCGATCGCCCGCAATTCCCGCATCAGGTTGGCGTTGAAGGTGATCTCGTTGAGCCGGTCGCGGATCTCGCTCTCCGTGCGCGGGGTCTCGCGCCGCTCGACCGGGTTGATCTGGACCAGCACGATGTCGCGGGTCTGGGCGGCCCGGTGCAGCGGGTAGAGTGGCGGGTTGCCGAGATAGCCGCCGTCCCAATAGGGTACCCCGTCGATTTCCACGGCCTGGAACACCGTCGGCAGGCAGGCCGAGGCCATCAGGTGATCGACGGTCAGGCGCTCGCGCTCGAACACCGCGAGCTTGCCGGTCCAGACATTGGTCGCCGAGACGAACAGGCCCGCGGTCTCGGCCTCGCGCAGGCGCTCGAAATCGATCTGCTCGGCCAGCGCCTTGCGCAGCGGGTTGATGTTGAGCGGGTTCGACACGTAGGGGCTGGGCGAGAGCATCTTGGCCCAGAATTCGGCCACCGGATTGCCCTTCCACAGGTTGAACAACCCGCTGACGAAGTTGCGCTGCGTCGGCCCGAGATCGCCGTCGAGGCTGACCTCGCGCCAGAACCGCTCCAGCCCCTCCCGAGCGCCGTCCGGCCCGCCCTTCAGCCAGCCGTCGACCATCACGACGCCGTTCATCGCCCCGGCGCTCGCCCCGGTCACCGCCTCGAAGGCCAGGCGCCCGTCCTCGATCAGCGCGTCGAGCACGCCCCAGGTGAAGGCCCCGTGCGCGCCGCCGCCCTGCAGGGCCAAAGCCACCGGCTTCTCGGCCCGGGGGCCGGCGAGGAGCTGGTGGGCCGGCTGCACCGTCAAGGGCTCGATCCCGTCCGAGACCGGAATTTCGGGGACGGCGGTCGCCGGGTTGTGCGGCTCACCGCCGTGGGGGTGCTCGCTCATGTCGGCCTCCAGGAACAGGATCCCGTAAATGGGATGCTGCACTGCAACATCAACCGCGCCGGGGCCGCCCGCCGGTCCGAGACCCGGCCGGACCGCGCGATTCGGCAACAGGGCGGACGAAAACCGATGTCGCGCCCTCGGCAAACTCGACATCCGCGGCCAGATACGACATGACAGCCGCGATGCTGTCATGCGTGGCGTCGGCTTGACGCTGCGCGGCGCCGTCCGCAGCTAAGTGCGGTCGGCCCGCAGCCCCGAAGCTCCGGCGAGGCGCGCGCCGCGAAACGCCCGGCCGGCCTCGAAAGGCTCCGGCGCTTCCGCAAAGCGCGCCCGCGAAGGTCCACGATGGAAGTCATGGAAGCCATCCGCTCCGAGAATCCCGCCCCCGAGTCCCTGCTGACCAGCGGTGGTCCGGAGATCGCCGGCCCCGCGCCACGCCACCGCACCGTGGGCGTCACGGTCGGCGAGGGCGAAGGCGCGGTCACGGTCGGCGGCGGCGCTCCGATCGTCGTGCAGTCGATGACCAACACCGACACCGCCGACATCGACGCGACGGTGGCGCAGGTCGCCCAGCTCGCCCGGGTCGGCTCGGAGCTGGTCCGCATCACGGTCGACCGGGACGAGGCCGCGGCCGCGGTGCCGAAGATCCGCGAGCGCCTCGACCGGATCGGCGTGCACGTGCCGCTGGTCGGCGACTTCCACTATATCGGCCACAAGCTGCTCGCCGACCATCCGGCCTGCGCCGAGGCCCTGGCGAAGTACCGGATCAACCCCGGCAATGTCGGGTTCAAGGAGAAGAAGGACACCCAGTTCTCCTCGATCATCGAGCAGGCGATCAAGTACGGGAAGACCGTGCGGATCGGCGCCAATTGGGGCTCGCTCGACGGCGAGCTGCTCACGCACCTGATGGACGAGAACGCCAAGCTGCCGCGGCCGATCGATGCCCGCGCGGTGATGCGCGAGGCGATGGTGCGCTCGGCGATCGGCTCGGCCGACCGCGCCGTGGCGCTGGGCCTGCCGCAGAACAAGATCATCCTGTCGGCCAAGGTCTCGGCGGTGCAGGACCTGATCGCGGTCTACCGCGAGGTCGCCCGCCGCTCGGATTACGCGATCCATCTCGGCCTGACCGAGGCCGGCATGGGCTCGAAGGGCCTGGTGGCCGCCTCGGCGGCGATCGGCGTGCTGCTGCAGGAAGGGATCGGCGACACGATCCGCTACTCGCTGACCCCCGAGCCGGGCGGCGACCGGAGCGTCGAGGTCAAGGCGAGCCAGGAGCTCCTGCAGACCATGGGCTTCCGCACCTTCGTGCCGATGGTCGCGGCCTGCCCCGGTTGCGGGCGCACCACCTCGACCACCTTCCAGGAGCTGGCCCGGGACATCCAGAACTGGATCGTCACCTCCATGCCGGAATGGAAGAAGACCTATCCGGGCGTCGAGGGCCTGAACGTCGCCGTGATGGGCTGCATCGTCAACGGGCCGGGCGAATCGAAGCACGCCGATATCGGCATCTCCCTGCCGGGCACCGGCGAGACCCCGACCGCCCCGGTGTTCATCGACGGCAAGAAGGCCATGACCCTGCGCGGCGCGACGCTCGCCAAGGATTTCGAGAACGTCGTGATCGACTACATCGAGCGCCGATTCGGCCAGCAGGGCGGCGGCACGCGCACCGCGGCCGAGTAGCGCGACGCAGGTCGCGCCGGGCGGCTGGGCGATCACACCAAAGAACGGCAGCGAAATAAATCACCCCGTCATCCCGGGGCGCCGCAGGCGAGCCAGGGATCCAGATCCGCTGACGGCGCAAGACCTTGCTGCACCTATGTATCTGGATCCCGGGCTCCGCTTCGCAGCCCCGGGATGACACGGTGAGTGATTGAAGGGTGGGAGTTTCCTGAGACCAAGAAAGAAGGATACTTCCTTCCGCTTCTGCCGAACGCCCGCCAAATCCAAAACTGCGACTGAGCCGGTCGCCTCCGCGTCCACCCAAACCCCGATCTTCGCGGCGCACCCGGTTCCCGGCCGCCCGAGGCCGTGATAGCAAGGCCGCACGATCCCGTGAGTGGTCGGCCTGGTGGCCGGCCCGCGTGGTTCGGCGGAGTTTTCGCGTCCTCCTGCCCGGCCCCACCAGGCCCCTGAGCCGACCCGCGAAACGCCGGCCACGCCCGAGCCTCCGACATCCCGCATGAGCCAGACCTTCGCACCCGGCGTAGCAGCCCAGCCCGTGCCCGCGGCCTCTGACGCCCCGCCCGATTCCGCCCCGGCGGCCGGCGAGACCGGCGGCACCGGCCCGGCGCAGGGGCCCGCGCCCGGCGGCGCCCTCGACGCCCCCGAGAAGGCCGAGACCCGCCACGGCCATGCCGGCTTCTGGACGCTGCTGGTCGGCTCGGTCGGCGTCGTCTACGGCGATATCGGCACCAGCCCGCTCTACGCCTTCCGCGAGGCGCTGGTCCCGGCCCGCACCGACGGCATCCTGCTGCCCGAGGAGGTGATCGGCACCGTCTCGCTGATCCTCTGGGCGCTGTTCCTGATCGTCACGGTCAAATACGTCCTGATCCTGCTGCGCATGGACAACAACGGCGAGGGCGGCATCCTCTCGCTGATGGCGCTGGCCCGGAAGGCGCTCGGCGGCTCGCGCATCGTGTTCATGCTCGGGCTGCTCGGCGCCTCGCTGTTCTACGGCGACGCGGTAATCACCCCGGCGATCTCCGTGCTCTCGGCCGTGGAGGGGCTGAAGCTCGTCACGCCGGCGCTGGACGATTACGTGCTGCCGATCACGGTGACGATCATCGTCGCCCTGTTCCTGGTGCAGAACCGCGGCACCGCCAAGGTCGCGGCCTTCTTCGGGCCGATGACCATCGTGTGGTTCCTGGCCATGGCGCTCGCGGCCCTGCCGCATATCGGCCTGCACCCGGAGGTGTTCCGCGCCGCCAACCCCTGGTACGCGGTGCATTACCTGCTCGGCCACGGCACCGGGGCGCTGGTGGCCCTGGGCGCGGTGTTCCTGGCGGTGACCGGCGCCGAGGCCCTGTTCGCCGATCTCGGGCATTTCGGCCGCAAGCCGATCCAGGTCGCCTGGGTCTGCCTCGTGTTTCCGGCGCTCGCCCTGAACTATCTCGGCCAGGCCGCCCTGGTGCTGGAGAAGCCCGACACCGCCGACCCGTTCTTCCAGCTCGTCCCGGCCTGGGGCCTGCTGCCGATGGTGGTGCTGGCGACTTTGGCTACCGTGGTGGCGAGCCAGGCGGTGATCACCGGCGCCTTCTCCCTGTCCCGGCAGGCGATCCAGCTCGGCCTGCTGCCGCGTCTCGAGATCCGCCACACCTCCGAATCGCATGCCGGACAGATCTACCTGCCGCAGATCAACGCGCTGCTGATGATCGGCGTCGTGCTGCTGGCGGTGCTGTTCAAGACCTCGTCGTCGCTCGCCTCGGCCTACGGGATCGCGGTGACCGGCACGATGCTGCTCACCGCCTCGATGACCTTCCTGGTGATCTGGCGGATGTGGGGCTGGTCGCCGGTGGCCGCCGCCCTGGTGATGCTGCCCTTCATCGTGGTCGAGTTCCTGTTCCTGCTCTCCAACCTGATCAAGGTGGTCGAGGGCGGCTATGTGCCCCTGATCCTGGCCGGCGGCCTCGTGATCCTGATGTGGACCTGGGTGCGCGGGGTCACGATCCTGTTCAACAAGACCCGCAAGACCGACGTGCCGCTGGTCGAGCTGGTCGGCATGCTGGAGAAGAGCCCGCCCCACCACGTGCGCGGCACCGCGGTGTTCCTGACAAGCGACCCCGAGATCGCCCCGGCCGCGCTCCTGCACAACCTCAAGCACAACAAGGTGCTGCACGAGAAGAACGTGATCCTCACCGTCGAGACGGTGGACACGCCGCGCTCGAACGAGGCCGACAAGGTCCGGATCGAGCCGGTGGGGCCGCATTTCTTCCGGGTGGTGATGAAGTTCGGCTACATGGAGACGCCGAACATCCCCAAGACCCTGGTGCTGCTGCGCCGCCAGGGCTTCAAGTTCGACATCATGGCGACGTCGTTCTTCCTGTCCCGCCGCTCGATCCGCCCGGCGACCCATTCGGGCATGCCGCTCTGGCAGGACCGCATCTTCATCACGCTGGCCAAGAACGCCAACGACGCCACGGACTTCTTCCAGATCCCCACCGGGCGGGTGGTCGAGGTGGGCACGCAGGTGACGGTGTAGGAGCAATCCTGATCGCGCGCGGGAGGTGCTGGGTTTCCAAAGGGCTCAGCCCTTTGGCGGGGCCCAGGGGCGGCGCCCCCGAGTGATGGGCAGGACTCTACACTCGCAAAAGCGCACCGACCTTTTGAAACACTGATCGTCACGGCGGCGCGAACAGGTTCTCCGCCATGAAATCCACGAAGACGCGGATCTTCGGCGCGAGCTGGCGGCTCGACGGCCAGAGGATGCGGAAGGTGCCGCAGCGATGCACCGCGCTGTCCAGCACGCCCATCAGCGTCCCGGCCTCGATCTGCGCACGGACCGCGAAGTCCGGCAGGCAGGCGATGCCGAGGCCGCGCTCGGCCAGGCAGACCAGGGGCTCGATGGTGTTGGACGTCGCCATGGTGCGCAGCTCGATCGGATCGCCCGGATCCGGCAGCCAATCCTCCAGCCGGCCTGTGGTCGGGAAGCGATGGCGCAGGCAGCAATGCCCGGCGAGGTCCCCGCGCGATTCCAGGATTCCGTGGGCGGCGAAATAGGCCGGGGCGCCGACCAGCTTCAGGTCGTAGCTGCCGAGCACCCGGGTCATCAGCCGGGAATCCCGGGCCTCGCCGGTGCGGATCACCGCGTCGAACCCCTCGTCGATCACGTCGACCAGCCGGTCGGTGAAGTCGAGGTCGAGCTCGATCTCCGGCCAAGCTTCCACCGCGTCCGCATGTGCGCCGCCGCACGCGGCATGTCCCCGACGCGGGCCTCCGGCGGCGTGCCGCATCCACCTTGCGTTGCACAAGACTCCCGGGGTGGATTAGAATTCTTCCTATTCTGAACCCAGAGACCCGTTCGTCGGGTTAGCCCGCACAGGCGGATGCGTGGACCGGACGACCGGTCGGCGCCTCTGGCTCGGCTCGGACCCGACTGAACGCCGTCCCGGCGTCGCCAGACAGGATATATCGATGATCAAACTCACCGTGAACGGGGCTGCGCGCAGCTTCGACGGCGATCCCGACATGCCGCTGCTGTGGTACCTGCGCGACGAGCTGGGCCTCACCGGCACCAAGTTCGGCTGCGGCGTGTCGCTGTGCGGCGCCTGCACGATCCATCTCGGCGGCGCGGCGACCCGGGCCTGCATCACGCCGATCTCGGCGGCCGCGGACCAGGAGGTCGTGACCATCGAGGGCCTGTCGCCCGACGGCAACCACCCCGTGCAGGTGGCCTGGCGCGACCTCAACGTCGCCCAGTGCGGCTACTGCCAGTGCGGCCAGATCATGCAGGCCGCCGCGCTGCTCAAGGACACGCCGAAGCCGTCCGATCAGGACATCGACGACACGATGAGCGGCAACATCTGCCGCTGCGGCACCTATCCGCGGATCCGCGCGGCGATCCATCAGGCCGCCGGCCAGACGGCGCCCGCCGGCAAGGGAGAGCGCCTGTGATTCACGACGCCCAGATGATGGCCGAACTGGCCAACGCCAAGCCGACCGCCAAGCCGGTGCTCGCCAATGTCAGCCGCCGCGGCATCCTCGGCGGCGCCGGTGCCCTGGTGCTCGCCCTGTCCCTGCGCGACGCGCGCGCCGACGAGGGCCAGACCGCCGAGCAGAAGGCCCAGAAGTTCGGCGCCGACGGCATGCCGCATGGCTGGCGCGACGACCCGAAGATCTTCGTGTCGATTGCCCCGGACGGCACCGTCACGGTGACCAACCACCGCTCCGACATGGGCCAGGGCGTGCGCACCTCCGTGGCGCTCACCGTCGCCGACGAGCTCGAGGCCGACTGGCCGAAGGTGAAGGTGGTCCAGGCCTGGGGCGACGAGCAGCGCTTCGGCAACCAGGACACCGACGGCTCGCGCTCGCTGCGCCACTTCTTCCAGCATTTCCGCCATGCCGGCGCCGCCGCGCGGCTGATGCTGATCGAGGCCGCGGCCAAGCAATGGGGCGTGCCGGCCTCCGAGGTGACGGCGGCCAACCACACCCTCACCCATGCTAAGTCCAAGCGCAGCCTCGGCTACGGCGCCGTGGCGCAGGCGGCCTCCGAGCTGCCGGTTCCGACCAACGTCACGCTGAAGAACCCGAAGGATTTCCGGTACATCGGCACCGGCAAGATTGGGCTGATCGACAATCTCGACATCACCACGGGCCGGGCCGTCTACGGGCTCGACACCAAGCTCGACGGGATGCTGTACGCGGTGGTCGCCCGTCCGGCGGTCTATGGCGGCAAGGTCAAGTCCTTCGACGACACCGAAGCCAAGAAGGTCCCGGGCGTCGTCAAGATCTTCAAGATCGACGGCGGCGAGATCCCGAGCGAGTTCATGCCGCTCGGCGGCGTCGCGGTGGTCGCCAAGAACACCTGGGCGGCCCTGAAGGCGCGCGATGCGCTCAAGATCACCTGGGATGACGGCCCGAACGCCGGCTACGACACCGACGTGTTCCGCAAGGAGCTTGAGGCCGCCGCGCGCAAGCCCGGCAAGGTCGTGCGCAACCAGGGCGACGTCGACGGCGCGATGGCCAAGGCCAAGACCAAGGTCGAGGCCGAGTACTTCGTGCCCCACCTCGTCCAGGCCCCGATGGAGCCCCCGGCCGCCGTGGCCCGGGTCAAGGACGGGTTCTGTGAGGCCTGGGCCTGCACGCAGGGTCCGCAGGCGGCCAACGACCGCCTGATGAAGGCGCTCAAGCTGCCCGACGACAAGGTCAAGGTGAACGTCACGCTGCTCGGCGGCGGCTTCGGGCGCAAGTCCAAGCCGGATTACGTGGTCGAGGCCGCCCTGTGCTCGCAGGCGGTGGACGGCGCGCCGGTCAAGCTCGCCTGGACCCGCGAGGACGATATCCACCACGGCTACTACCACACGATCTCGGTGGAGCGCCTGGAGGCCGGCCTCGATGAGAAGGGCATGCCGGTGGCCTGGCTGCACCGCTCGGTGGCGCCGACGATCGGCTCGATCTTCGCCCCCGATCCGAAGCACGAGCTGCCGTTCGAGCTCGGGATGGGTCTGGTGAACACGCCGTTCAACCTGCCCAACGCCCGGATGGAGAACCCGGAAGCCGCCGCCCATGTCCGGATCGGCTGGTTCCGCTCGGTCTCGAACATCCCCCACGCCTTCGCGATCCAGTCCTTCGTGTCGGAGCTGGCGCATGCCGCCGGCCGCGACCCGAAGGAATACCTGCTGGACCTGATCGGCCCGGCCCGGACAATCGACCCGACCTCCATCGGCGACGTCTGGAACCACGGCGAGGACCCGAAGCTCTACCCGATCGATACCGGTCGCCTGCGCGGCGTGATCGAGGCTGCCGCCAAGGGCGCCGGCTGGGGACGGCAGATGCCGAAGGGCCGCGGCCTCGGCATCGCCGGCCATTACAGCTTCGTCACCTATACGTCGGTGGCGGCTGAGGTGGAGGTCGACGACAAGGGCCAGGTGAAGGTCCACGCCATCGACATCGCGGTCGATTGCGGGCCGCAGGTGAACCCGGAGCGCATCCGGTCGCAGATGGAAGGCGCCGTGGTCATGGGGATGGGGCTCGCCCTCACCTCCGAGATCACGTTCAAGCAGGGCCGGGCCCAGCAGAACAACTTCGACGGCTACGAGATCATCCGGATCGACGCCGCCCCGAAGGTTGTCCGCGTGCACCTCGTCCCGACCGGCTCCTATGACGGCCCGCTCGGCGGCGTCGGCGAACCCGGCGTGCCGCCGGTGGCGCCGGCCATCGCCAACGCGGTCTTCGCCGCCACCGGTCGGCGCGTGCGGCAATTGCCGATCCGCGACCAGCTGAGCGCCTGAACCGCACTCCCTCGCGATGCGTTGGGGGACCGGGGACCTGATCCCCGGCCCCCCGACATGAGAGAGTTCGACACGATGATGCGTCCCGCCGCCTTCACGGTTTCCGTCACGGTGCCCCTGGCCCTGGTCCTGATGGCGGCCCCGGTCCTCGCCTCCCCGTGCTCGGACAAGATCGACGCCCTGTCCAAGCGGGTGACGTCAGAGGCGACCGCCTCGATCTCGGCCTCCACCAGCGGCCAGGGCAACGCCGCCAAGCGCGGCGGCGAGGGCCTGACCGGCACCGAGGGCGAGCGCGCCAACGAATCCCCCCAGGCGCCGCCCGAGAAGTCGGCCCAGGCCGGCGAGGGCGCGGATGCCGCACAGCAGGCCAAGGTCGCCCTGGACGAGGCACGGACCGCCGATTCCAAGGGCGACGCGCAGGGCTGCGAGGCCGGCGTGGCCCGCGCCGAGAGCCAGCTGAAGAAGGCGCCCTGAGGCGCTGCCGGTTCGGCGTAGCACCGGTGCGATGATGCCGTGGCCGCCCAGGAGGCGGGCTGGCTGCGGTGCTTGCAGATCTACCTAGGGACGGGGCGCCGTGCCCCCTCTGCCGTGCGGGCTAGCGGGTTCACAGAACGCGGTCCGGACGGTTCTAGGCCGCAAGAGACGTCTCTCCGAGGCCGACACGCGTGGCTTTCCCTCCCCCCTCTGCGGGGGAGGGAGGCCCCCGAGGTGGGTCGGGAGAGGGGAGCGACGGTTCAGGACAGGGCTATGCCCGTCATGCCGGCCGCGCCCTGTCCTGAACCCGGGTTCCCCTCTCCCGACCCTCGCTCACGCGAGGCCCACCCTCCCCCGCAGAGGGGGGAGGGAGGCGCGCTTGGGGTTGGCCTTGGTCCTCCTTCGGCAGCGATGGGTGAACATCGTAGCCCGCATGGGAGACGAGACCTGTGCCTCGTTCGGTACCGGGTGGATCCCCGAGGTCCGCGGGGATCGGCGCCGCGTCCCGATCGGTGAAACGCGGTCGGGGATCGCTCCGGCGGCGGCATCGCTCATCTCGGAGGTCTCGATCCCCGGCCCCGGCGGCTAGGCGGCCGGGACGATCCGGTGCGGCGCGAAGCCCGCCCCGCGCGGCGACCTCAGGCGGCCGCGGCGGCGAGCGCGTGGGGGTTGCCGTTCAGGCCGGCGCAGAGGTCGTCGATCTCGGCGAGATCCAGGGCGTCCCCGGCCCGGGACGCGATGGTGTCGATCAGGTGGTCCTGGCGGGGGTCGAACGGATGACCCTGCATCCGGTAGAACTGATAATAGCGCAGGGCCGCCAGGACGGTGTCGCGCTCGCGGTCGGTTACGGTGAAGTGCTGCATGGGTCTTTGTCTTCCCCTTGTGGCTTCAACGAACGCTTGGGCGGGCCGCGACGCCGAACCCAAGCTTGACCGTTGTAACCGGTGGGCAACTGTCCGACCAGTTCTTGACAGCTCGCGCGGATGTGATTCGCATCATTTAAGACTCTGGTCCTGTCGCGAGGGACGAGCTCCCGAATCGAAATCGTTTACCCTCTCAACGGTTTGCAGCGATCCGGCGGGTCACAGCCCGAGATCGGCGAGAAAGCGCGGCAGCGCCGTGCTGGCCGGCCCGTAGCGGGCATCGTCGAACGCATCGGCGTTGTCCGAGGGCTCCAGGTTGATTTCGCAGGTGGGAATGTTGCGGGCCCGAGCCTCCCGCACGTAGCCCGCCGCCGGGTAGACCGCGCCCGAGGTCCCCGCGGCCACGAACAGGTCGGCGGCGGCAAGCGCATCCTCGATCGCGTCGAGATGCATCGGCATCTCCCCGAACCAGACCACGTCCGGCCGCATCCGGCCGACGCCCCCGCAGGCCGGGCAAATCGAGGCCCGGTCGAGATCGTCGCGCCAGGGCGTGACCGTTCCGCAGGCGGTGCAGCGGGCCTTGAGCAGCTCGCCATGCATGTGGACGACCGCGCGCGATCCCGCCCGCTCGTGCAGGTCGTCGACGTTCTGCGTGCACAGGAACAGCCGCCCGCCCCGCGCGGCCAGCCGCGCCTCGGCCCGGGCCAGGGCGACATGCGCCGCGTTGGGCTCGGCCGCGATCACGCCGCGGCGGCGATGGTCGTAGAAGTCGAGCACCGTGTTGGGATCGGCGGCATAGGCCTCCGGGGTGGCGAGCTTCATCGGGTCGAACCGCGCCCAGATGCCGCCGCGGTCGCGGAAGGTACCGAGCCCGCTCTCGGCCGACACGCCCGCCCCGGTCAGCACGAAGATGTTGTTCGGATCGCCCATGCTGTATCCTCCGTGTATGGCCGGATATGTCCGCTGGTTGGCTGTACGGTTTCTTTCGTCCGCCCCGTCAGAGCGCGATCCTGCCGCTCGCTTCACCAAGCGGGAGACACGAAATGTCCGATGTTGCGTTGCTGGTCATCGATGTCCAGGAGTCCTTCCGTCACCGGCCGTTCTGGAGCGAGGCGGATGTGCCGCGCTTCACCGAACGCCTGCAGGCGCTCATCGACGGCACGGTCGCCCGCCGGATTCCGGTGCTGCAGGTGTTCCACGTCACGGAGACGGGTCCGTTCTCGCTCGCGTCGGGCCATGTCCGCACCCTGGAGCCCATCGTGATCGCGCCGGACGCGATCTTCCACAAGCGCCGGCACAGCGCGCTGATCGATACCGGGCTGGCGGGCTGGCTGACGGAGCACGGGATCCGCCGGCTGATCGTGTCGGGGATCCGCACCGAACAGTGCTGCGAGACCACCACCCGCCACGCCTCGGATAGCGGCTGGCAGGTGGATTACGTCACCGAGGCGACACTGACCTTCGCGATGACCCACCCGGACGGCCGCCGGTTCGCGGCAGACGACATCAAGGCCCGCACCGAGCTGGTGCTGGTGGACCGGTTCGCCCACATCGCCACGGTGGAGCAGGCGCTCGCCGGCCGGGACCTGCCGGTCGCCGCATGAGCGCGGCGGCGCGGCGTATCCCGGTCCTGGTGGTCCTGCCGCCACGCACCCTGCTGCTCGACCTCGCGGGGCCTATGGAGGTCCTGCGCATCGCCGGGGCGGCCCAGGAGCGGGTCGCGTTCTCGGTGCGCTACGTGGCGCCGGCCCCGCGCACCCGCTGCTCGATCGGGCTGGATCTCGGCGGGACCGAGCCGCTGCCGGATTCGATCCCGCCGGGCACCGTGGTGCTCGTGCCGGGCGCGGCGTCCCGGGTGCTCGGCGGCGCGGCCGATCCGGACGATGCGGCCGCCCAAGCGCGGATCGTCGACTGGCTGCGCGGCGCGGTCCGGCCGGGTCACACCCTGATCACGGTCTGCGAGGGCACCCTGCTGGCGGCCCGGGCCGGGCTGTTCGACGGCTATGCCTGCACCACCCACCACGCCAGCTGCGCCCGCCTCGCCGCCCTGGCGCCCCGGGCCCGGGTGCGGGAGAACCGGCTGTTCGTGCGGGACCGGGACCGGTTCAGCAGCGCCGGCGTGACCGCGGGCGTGGACCTGATGCTGCACCTCGTCGCCGAATGGGCCGGCCCGCCCGCGGCTTTGGCGGCGGCCCGGACCCTGGTGGTCTACATGCGCCGCGGCGCCGACGACCCGCAGCTCTCGCCCTGGCTCGAAGGCCGCAGCCATCTCCACCCGGTCGTGCATCGCGCCCAGGACGCGATCGCGGCCGAACCCGCCCGCGCCTGGTCCCCCGAGATCCTCGGCCGCCTCGCCGGGGCAAGCCCGCGCAACCTCGCCCGGCTGTTCCGGATCCATGCCGGGATGACGGTGACCGACGCAGTCAACCGCGGCCGGATCGCGCTAGCCCGGGACCTGATCGCCCAGACCGACCTCGCCCTCGAGCAGGTCGCCGACCGCGCGGGCTTCGGCTCCGCCCGGCATATGCGGCGGGTGTGGCGTCAGTTCCACGAAGCCGCCCCCTCGACTCTCCGAACCCGAGTCTCGGTTTCGAAAGGTCCGTGACCTTTCGCGGGTCCAGGGCAGAGCCCTGGTGTCGGGCTTGGCCCGATGCATTGGGGCTCCACCCCAATACCCCGCCAAATGGCTGAGCCCTTTGGGAACCCATGCCGTGCGCACTCTGGACCCTGCCGGATGGCTGTGCCCTCCTCGCAGCGTCCGAATCGGCGCGGACGATGCATCCGTCCGTTCCGACAGGCGCCCGCGGGCGCGGAGGAGAGCGCATCATGCCCGAATTCGACCTGGCGATCCGCGGCGGCACCGTGGTCACGGCGAGCGACACGGTGCGGGCGGATGTCGGCGTGCGCGGCGGGCGCATCGTGGCTGTGGCCGAGGGCATCGCCGACGCCGCCCGGGTGATCGACGCCTCCGGGCTGCTGGTGCTCCCCGGCGGCATCGACAGCCATGTCCACATCGCCCAGGATCCCGGCCCCGGCATCGTCATGGCCGACGATTTCGCCAGCGCGACCCGGGCGGCGGCGGCCGGCGGCAACACCTGCGTGATGCCGTTCGCGGTCCAGCCCCGGGGCGGGTCGCTGCGCGGCGCGGTCGACGCCTATCGGGCCAAGGCCGAGGGCCAGTGCCACGTCGACGTGGCGATCCACATGATCATCTCGGACCCGAGCGAGGCGGTGCTCGGCCAGGAGCTGCCCGCCCTGGTCGCCGACGGCTACACCTCGTTCAAGGTGTTCATGACCTACGACGACCTGGTGCTCAACGACCGCCAGCTGCTGGACGTGTTCCACGTCGCCCGGCGGCAGGGCGCCCGGGTGATGGTCCACGCCGAGGGCTACGACGCGATCCGCTATCTCAGCGACAGGCTGGAGCGGGCCGGCGAGACCGCGCCCTACGGCCACGCTCTGTCCCGGCCCGAGGTGGTCGAGCGCGAGGCGGCCCACCGGGCGATCAGCCATGCCGAGCTGATCGATTTGCCGATCGTGATCGTCCACGTCTCGGGCCGCGAGGCTACCGAGCAGATCGCCTGGGCTCAAGGACGCGGCCTGAAGATCCGGGCCGAGACCTGTCCGCAATACTTGACCCTGACGGCCGAGCACATGAAGGGGCTCGGGCTCGACGACCCGATGGCGGGGGCGAAATACGTCTGCTCGCCGCCGCCCCGGGACGAGGCCAGCCAGGAGGCGGTCTGGTCCGGCATCCGGCGGGGCATCTTCGACGTGGTCTCCTCCGACCACTCGCCGTTCCGCTACGACGACCCGCAGGGCAAGCTGAACCCGCGCGGGAAATCATCCTTTCGCTGGATCCCGAACGGCATCCCGGGGGTCGAGACCAGGCTGCCGGTGTTCTTCTCCGAAGGCGTCTCGAAGGGCCGGATCAGCCTCAACCAGTTCGCCGCGCTCACCGCGACGAACCACGCCAAGCTCTACGGCCTCTATCCGCGCAAGGGCTCGATCGCCCCGGGCTTCGACGCCGACCTGACCCTCTGGGATCCGAACAAGCGCGAGACCATCCGCCAGGCGATCCTGCACCACGGCGCCGACTACACCCCCTGGGAGGGGTTCGCGGTCACTGGCTGGCCGGTGATGACCATCGCGGGCGGGCAGGTGATCGCCGAGGACGGCAAGGTCCTGTCCGAGCCGGGCCGCGGCCGGGTGCTCGACCGGGCGGTCGATCCGGCGGAGCGGCAGGGCGCATGACGCCTCCTGGCCCGGCCCTTGCTCCGCCGTCTGGGGCTGTGGGCGATCAGGCTGGATCAAGGCCGCGGACATATCCTCGGCCGGATTGGGCGCGGATCCCTCTCCCGTACGGGCGAGGGACAGGGTGAGGGATGCGACTTCTTCGGATGGACCTGGTCCCTCACCCCAGCCCTCTCCCGCACGGGAGAGGGAGCATGGCGCGGCCTTCACGCGCGATGATGTCTCGATCGTGTGTCGCGCGGAGCGGGCGGCGGGGGAGCCTCGCATGAATGTCGAGCTGATCGGCCTGACCAAGCGCTACGGCGCGGCGACCGCGGTCGACGCCATCGACCTGAAGGTGCCGTCCGGGGCCTATTGCTGCCTGCTCGGCCCCTCCGGCTGCGGCAAGACCACGACGCTCCGGATGATCGGCGGGCATGAGCGCGCCAGCGCCGGCGACGTGGTGATCGGCCCGAAGGCGGTGGGCGACGCGACGCCCGCCGAGCGCGGCACCGCCATGATGTTCCAGAGCTACGCCCTGTTCCCGCATCTCGACGCGCGGGACAACGTCGCCTTCAGCCTGCGGATGCGCGGAATCGGCAAGGCCGAGCGCCGGGCCAAGGCCATGGCGATGCTGGAGCTCGTGCAGATGGGCCACCTCGCCGGGCGCCTGCCGGCCCAGCTCTCGGGCGGCCAGCAGCAGCGCGTGGCGCTCGCCCGCGCGCTCGTCACCGGCCCGAAGGTGCTGCTCCTGGACGAGCCGCTCTCGGCCCTCGACCCGTTCCTGCGGGTGCGGATGCGGGTCGAGCTGAAGCGGATCCAGACCGAGCTCGGGCTCACCTTCATCCACGTCACCCACAGCCAGGAGGAGGCGATGGCGCTCTCCGACCTCGTGGTGGTGATGAATGCCGGGCGGATCGAGCAGGCCGCCGACCCGCGCACCGTGTTCGAGCGGCCGGCCACCGCCTTCGTGGCCCGGTTCATCGGTGGCCACAACGTGATCCGCCGGCCCGACGGGATGATCGCCGTCCGGGCCGACCGGATGCGGCTGGGCGAGGCGGCCGGCCCCGGCGCGCTCGCGGCCCGGGTGGTCGCGGTCGAGTACCAGGGCACCAGCGTCCATGTCGGGCTCGATGCCGACGGGCTGGAGCGGTCGCCCGAAGCCCTGGCCGAGAGCCCGGCCGCGCTGACCGCCGTGCTCAGCGATTCCGCCTTCGCGGCCCGCCCGCTCCGTCCGGGCGACACGATCCCGGTCGGCTGGGACGCCGCCGCCCACCGCCTCGACGCGTAGACAGTTGGAGACGACCATGGACCCGTTCTCGAAGCCGAGCCGGCGCACGCTGCTGAAGGGGGCTGCGGCCCTGGCGGCGACGCCGGTGACCGGCTTCCCGGCCGTGCACGCGGCCGAGCCCGTGACCCTGCGCTACCTCGGCACCGCGGTGAGCCAGTCCGCCGACATCGCCCGGAAGGTGAAGGAGGATCTCGGGATCACCCTCGAATACATTCCGGTGGTCACCGACGAGGTGACCAAGCGGGTGGTCACCCAGCCGAACTCCTTCGACCTCGTCGACACCGAGTATTTCAGCCTCAAGAAGATCATCCCGTCGGGCAACCTCAGCGGCCTGGACGCCAAGCGGATCAAGCTCGCCGACAAGATCACCGGCGTGTTCACCCGCGGCGAGGTGAACGGGAAGCGGATCGGCGACCAGGGCACGGCGCCCCGGAAGGTGTTCTACCTCGAGGGCCAGAATGCCAAGACCTTCGCCTCCGCGCCGACCGAGTGGCTGACCCTGATCCCGACCACCTACAACGCCGACACGCTGGGCATCCGGCCCGACCTGATCAAGCGGCCGGTGGAGAGCTGGAAGGATCTGCTCAACCCCGAGTTCAAGGGCAAGGCGTCGATCCTGAACATCCCGTCCATCGGCATCATGGACGCCGCCATGGTGGTGGAGGCCACGGGCGACTACACCTACGGCGACAAGGGCAACATGACGAAGCCCGAGATCGACCGCACCATCAAGGTGCTGATCGAGGCCAAGCGCGCCGGCCAGTTCCGGGCCTTCTGGCAGGACTTCAATGAATCCGTGAACCTGATGGCGTCGGGCGAGACGGTGATCCAGTCGATGTGGTCGCCCGCCGTCACCAAGGTGCGGGCGCAGGGCGTGCCGTGCACCTACCAGCCGCTCAAGGAGGGCTACCGCGCCTGGGCCCAGGGCTTCGGCATCCCGAAGACCCTGAGCGGCCGGAAGCTCGACGCGGCCTACGAGTTCATCAACTGGTTCCTGTCCGGCTGGGCCGGAGCCTATCTCAACCGCCAGGGCTACTATTCCGCGGTGCTGGAGACCGCGAAGGAGAACATGCAGCCCTACGAATGGGCGTTCTGGATGGAGGGCAAGCCCGCCGAGAAGGACATCCTGGGCCCGGACGGCACCCTGATCGAGAAGGCCGGCGCCACCCGCGACGGCGGCTCCTTCGACCAGCGCATGGGCGCGGTCGCCTGCTGGAACGCCGTGATGGACGAGAACACCTACATGGTGCGCAAGTGGAACGAGTTCATCGCCGCGTGAGCGGGCTGGTGCTTTCCTTCCCCTCCCTCCTCGGTGTGGGAAGCTATGGCCCTCGCGCTGTTCCGGACGCGGCGCGGGTCCCCTCTCCCGCACGGGAGAGGGGGCACGTCGCGACCGCTACAAGCCTCGGAGTCCAACGCTGGCAGCCGGGTGCCGCGGCATCGTCGAGGCCGATCCGATGAACGACCTCGCCCTCCCCCGCACCGCCGAAACCGTTGCCGCGCCGATCGCGGCCGCGCCCCGGCGCCGGCGGACGAGCCTCGCCTATCTCCAGGCGGCGCCGCTCGCCCTGGTGTTCCTGGTCTTCCTGGTGGTGCCGCTGCTGCTCACCGCGGTGGTGTCGTTCTGGGAGTACAACGAGTACGCGATCACCCCGGCGCTGACCCTGCAGAACTACGCCGACGTGTTCGACGGCTGCCTCTCCGCCGACCTGTGCACCACGGTCCGGACCTATCTCTCGACCCTGAAATTCGTCGCGCTGACCCTGGCGATCACCCTGCCGCTGGGCTTTGCCATCGCCTACTTCCTGGCCTTCCACATCCGCTCGGACACGGTGCGGATGGGCCTGTTCCTGCTCTGCACGATCCCGTTCTGGACCTCGAACGTGATCCGCATGATCTCGTGGATCCCGCTGCTCGGCCGCAACGGCCTGGTCAACGACACGCTCCGCAGCCTCGGGGTGATCAAGGCGCCGATCGAGGGGCTGCTCTATTCCGACTTCGCGGTGGTGCTGGCCTTCGTGCACCTCGACACGGTGTTCATGATCGTGCCGATCTTCAACAGCCTGGCCCGGATCGACCGGTCGCTGATCGAGGCGGCGCGCGATTGCGGCGCGTCCGGGTTCCAGACCCTGTGGAACGTGGTGCTGCCGCTGGCCAAGCCCGGCATCGCCATCGGGTCGATCTTCGTGGTCACCCTGGTGATGGGCGATTTCGTCACCGTCGGCATGATGGGCGGGCAGCAGATCGCCAGCGTCGGCAAGGTGATCCAGGTGCAGATGGCCTACCTGCAATTCCCGGCGGCGGCGGCCAACGCCGTGGTGCTGCTGGCCGCCGTGCTGCTGATGATCCTCGGGCTGACCCGGATGATCGACCTGCGTAGAGAACTCTGAGGATGGAGCTGTAGGATGGACCGGCCGCGCGGCTTCGCCTTCTACGGGCTCGCCGGGATTTTCGCCCTCTACGTCCTGTTCCTGTACGGCCCGACGCTGACGATCCTGGCCCTGAGCTTCCAGGGCCCGTCCGGCGGCCTGACCTTCCCGATGAATGGGGTCTCGATCCACTGGTTCGCCAAGCTGTGGGAGGGGGTCGGCGTCGTCGACATCTGGGCGGCGCTCCGGCGCTCGCTGATGCTCGGGCTGGTGGTGATGGCGCTCACCGTCACCCTCGCGTTCTATGCCGGGCTCGCCTTCCGCAAGGGGTTCCGGGGGGCCGGCGTGGTCTTCGCCCTGGCGGTGTCGAGCCTGATCGTGCCCTCGATCGTGGTCTCGCTCGGGATCGGGCTGGAATTCCGGCTCCTCGACGACGGGATCAAGGCGCTGGCGGAGGCCACCGGCTGGGGCTTCCTGCAGGATCACGGCACCCTCATGGGCCTCTACAGCTCGGCGCTCGGGGCGCATCTCACCTGGACGCTGCCCTTCGGCCTGCTGATCATGTTCGCGGTGTTCAACCGGTTCAGCCCCGCCTACGAGGAGGCCGCCCGCGACCTCGGCGCCACCGGGGCGCAGACGCTCCGGCACGTGGTGGTGCCGATCCTGGCCCCGGCCCTGGTCGGCGTCGCCCTGTTCGGCTTCACCCTGTCGTTCGACGAGCTCGCCCGCACCAGCCAGGCGATCGGCGGCCGCAACACCCTGCCGCTGGAGCTGCAGGGCCTGACCACCACGGTGACGACGCCGGAGATCTACGCGCTCGGCACCACCACGACGGCCTTCTCCGCCCTGGTGATCGGCACCGCCCTCGGCCTGACCGTGTGGCTGCAACGGCGCCGGGCCCGGCGGGCGCTGGCGGGGCTGCGTCCGTAGGGTTCTTGAACTGAACGAGAAGCCTGGGAGCGCAGCGCGGCGCGCACCTCATCGGCGGGAAGCATCGACAGAGAACCCCAGGAATGACGGTAACGGGCTCGCTCGTGAGCCTCGTTCACGCCGCCTCGATACGTGCCGGCCGGCATTAAGCCTCATCGTCATTGCGAGCGCAGCGAAGCAACCCAGTGTGGCGCTACGTCCTGCGACCGCGCGCTGACCTGGGTTGCTTCGCTGCGCTCGCAATGACGGTGTGCTCTGCGTGGCCAAATGATTCGATGACGTAACAGAGCTGAGAGCGGTCGCGGCACGGCGTGGCCCCACCTGAACATTGCCAATCCGCCCCCGTCCGTGTATGCGCACGGCGCGCCCCCCGACACCCTTGGAGGCAGGGGCGCACCGGGAAGGTCACAGCCGTCCGCGTCGGGCGGCTTTTTCGTTTTCCGGGTCCAGCCATCTTTTGAAGGATCACGCCATGAGCGCAGTCAAGACGCTTGAGGCCGTGGCACGCGACCGGGTCGGCAAGGGGGCCGCCCGGGCCGTTCGTCGCCAGGGTCAAGTTCCCGCCGTCGTGTACGGAGGCGGCCAGCCGCCGCAATCCATCGCCATCGACCTCGTCCGCGCCCGCACGCTGATCTATGCCGGCGGCTTCAAGACCACGCTGTTCGAGATCAAGGCCGGCGGCAAGACCGTCCGGGCGATCCCGCGCGACTTCCAGCTCGATCCGGTCAGCGGCGTGCCGCTGCATGTCGACTTCCTGCGCGTCGTCTCCGGTCAGACCGTGACCGTCGAGGTGCCGGTGCACTTCATCAACGAGGCCGCGGCCCCCGGCATCAAGAAGCTCGGCGGCACCCTCAACATCGTCGCCCACACCCTGACCCTCGAGGTCGCCCCGGACCAGATCCCGGACGCGATCGAGGTCGACCTGACCGGCCGCGAGATCGGCGACGTGATCCACGTCGCCGACATCAAGATCCCGGCCGGCAGCCACACCGGCGAGCCGACCGACCCGGTCGCCAACATCGTCCCGCCGACCGTGCTGGGTGCCGAGGTCGAGGCCGAGGAGGCCGCGATCGCCGAGGCGCAGTCGGCCGAGTCCGCCGAGGAGAAGGCCGAAGAGGCTTCCGAGGATGGCGAGAAGAAGGACGGCGAGGAGGCCTGAGCCTCGTCGCACGTCACCGATCAAGCCTGAGAGCCCCGGCCCCCGCCGGGGCTCTCTTCGTTTCAAGGGCTCCCATAGGGCTCAGCCCTGTGGCGGGGTTCGGGGGCGGAGCCCACGAGGTTCGCAGGGCTCTGCCCTGCACCCGCACAAGGTCTTGGACCTTGTGAAACCGGGACTTCGGCTACGGATACAGCCGCGCCCGGCTCCAGCCGTCGCCGGTGCGGGTGAAGCGCACCCGATCGTGCAGGCGGTAATCGCCGTTCTGCCAGAATTCCAGCGACACCGGGGCGATGCGGAAGCCGGTCCAGTGCTCCGGCCGGGGGATCGGACCGTTCTCGTAGCGGGCGGCGAGCTCGGTCACCTCGGCCATCAGCGCGGCGCGGTCGGCGAGCGGGCGGGATTGCTGGCTGGCGATGGCGCCGAGGCGGCTCTCCCGGCGGCGGCTCTCGAAATAGGCGTCGGCCTCCTCCGCCGTCACCGGCGAGACCGGCCCGCGCGCGCGGACCTGCCGGCGCAGGCTCTTCCAGTGCAGCACCAGGGCGGCCTGCGGGTTCTGGGCCAGCTCCTCGCCCTTGGCGGACTGGACGTTCGTGTAAAACACGAAGCCGCGCTCATCGAAGCCCTTCAGCAGGACCATGCGCACGTCGGGCAGCCCGTCCGAGCCCGCGGTGGCCAGCGCCATCGCGTTCGGATCCTCGGGCTCGGCGGCCTCCGCCTCCCGCATCCAGGCGGCGAACAGCGCGAACGGATCCTCGCTCAGGGTAAAGTCCGAGGTCGGGGCAGGCGCGCCGGCCTTCGGGTCATCGGTCCTTAACTGATCCACGGCAAGACTCCTGCCTGCCGCGTCAAGGGCCTGAGGGGGCACCGACATCGGCATGTTCGGTCGAGCGGATAGCCCGTCGTGAGTCAGGTGTAATGCGGCGATGCGCGTGTAAAGAGCCAAGTCGACGGTTGCGCGTCCCTGTGGCGATGGCAGCCCTGTCGCTGGCGATGGTCCTGTGCAGCTGCAGCCAGCCGCTGCTCGTCTTCCGGGGCGAGCCTGCGGCAGCCGCGCCGCCCGTGGCCGAGGAGCCCGTGGTCACCGGCAGCATCGAGAAGCGGCCGGCGAGCTTCGGCAACGATCTCGGCGAGGAGGATTGGCGGCGGGCCCGCGCGGCGCTGTCGGTCGCCCTGGACCCCCAGGGCAACGGCCGTCCGGTGAAGTGGGACAACCCCGAGACCGGCCTGCACGGCGCGGTCAACCCGACCGGCCTGCCTTACGTGGCCGACGACCTGATCTGCCGGAACTTCCTGGCCTCGGTGATCGGCCCCGGCCGCAGCCGCTTCGTGCGCGGCACCGGCTGCAAGCCGTCGGGCGGCCATTGGGTGCTCAAGAAGGTCAAGGCCGCCGGATCCGAGCGGTCCTGACACGCCCGCCGGGCCTCCCGTTGGGGGTCCCGGCAGGCACGAGGTCGCTCAGTACGGATACCCGTAATACGGCCGCATGCGCAGGCGCGGCTGGGCGGCCGGGGGCGTCGCGGCGCGGGCCGCGGCCTCGGGGTCGTAGGCCCGGATATAGGGGTCGAGGGCCGGATCGCGGTAATTGCCGTTGTTGACGCCGGCCGAGCGATCGTTGCCGCTCAGCGCCGCGTAGGGCGAGAGCCCGCTGCCGCTGTCACCACCGCCACCGCCACCGCCGCCCCAGGCGAAGGCCGCGCTCGGGAGGCCGATGAGCAGCATCGCGGCCAGCGGCATCATCTTGCGTGTCATGTCGTGTCTCCGCATCACGTCTAACGGGCGAACCGCCAAGCCAATTCGCGAGTTCCCGCTTTGCGCCGGGATGGCCGCGCGGCATGGTATCACGGCCGCGCGGCGACGGGTTATCGCGCTGCGTGAGACGCGGTGCTTTTGTTCATCAACAGACTCCGATCCGGATTAACCGCCCGGAACGGTGGAGAGGCGGCCGGACTTGTTGGATTGCGCCGCAGAGCGATAGCATTCGTTCAGGCGACGACCGTATCGTCGGTCGTCTTCGAGGTCCCTCAAGGTCTGGATTCGCGGTGAGCGTCGCTACGGGATTCGACACGCCGCACGGGCCCCCCTCCCTCCGAACCGGGACGGCGAGCCTTCGGGACGCCGCCTCAGCGAAGACCGACAGCGTCGTCCGCCTGATGGAGCGCTCGATCGGGGGCGCGGATCAGCCGGCAATCGGGAGCGGCCGCGGACCGGTCTGGCCGGAGCCCCGGACACTCGACAGCCGGCCGGTGGCGCGGCAGATCACCGTGCGCCTCGACCGCCGGACCCTGCGCGGCTGGCACATCCGCCTTCTCGACCAGCTCGGCCAGCGGCCCGACCGGCGCCTCCAGGTCGAATGGGTCCTCGGCGCGCATGGCCTGCCGCCCAATGCCGAGCTGCTGTTCCGCCTGGAAGCGGCGATCCACGGCCTCCCCCGCCCGGGCCTGGCCACGGCGGCCGAGCCGATGGCGTTCGGGACCTACGGGGCGGAGGTCGCGGCGGGCGAACCCGACCTCGTCCTCGATCTCTCCGGTGGCCAGGCCGAATCCGACGCGGTCGCGGATCGGGGACAGCCGGTCTGGCGGCTCGATTTCGACGGCATGCCGGGGGAAGCCGGCCTGCTCGCCGCCCTGTTCGCCGGCCGCGCCCCGGTGGCGGCCCTGCGGGGGTCGGACGGAATCCCGGTGGCGGTCGGGCGCCTCGGCGCGGAATCCCACACGGTGATGCTGGTCGCCTTCGAGGATTACCTCGCCCGGAGCATCACGCTGATCGCCGCGGCGCTCGACGGCGCCGCCTCGACGCAGCTGCCGGACGGGACCGCGACGGCCCTGCAGCGGCAGGCCTCCTTCGACCTCGGCGGCCTCGGCGTCAGCCGGCGTGCGGCCAGCGGGCTGGCCCGGCAGATCGCCCGCCGGCTCTACGCGCTCTGCTTCCACAGCCCGCAATGGCGGGTCGGCTGGCGGCGCATCGTCGGCCCGGACCTGATCGACCTGCGCCGCCACCCCGAGGGCGGCTGGACCGACCTGCCCGATGACGGACGGCGCTTCTACGCCGACCCGTTCGCGATCGCGCATGGCGGGTCCGTGACCCTGTTCGTCGAGGAATTCGACTATCGCCGCGGCAAGGGCGTGATCTCCGCCCTCGGCTTCGACGCGACGGGCCCGCGCGGCCGCCCGGAGCCGGTGCTGGAGCTCGAGACCCACCTCTCCTACCCGTTCGTGTTCGAGGCGGACGGGGCGGTCTGGATGATCCCGGAATCCCACGCCTCGGGCACGATCGACCTGTACCGGGCCACCGCCTTCCCGGGGGGCTGGGTCCACGAGGCGGTGCTGGTCGACCACGTGGTGGCGGGGGACGCGACGCTGCTGCACCACGACGGGTGCTGGTGGATGTTCGCCACCGTCCGGGCGGGCGGGGGCAGCTATTCCGACACCCTGCATCTCTGGCGCGCGCCGCATTTCCGCGGTCCCTGGACGCCGCATCCGCGCAACCCGGTGCTGATCGATGTCGGCTCGGCCCGGGCGGCCGGGCCGATCGTGGCCCGCGACGGCGCGCTGATCCGGCCGGTGCAGGATTGCCGCCGGGGCTACGGCGCGGCGCTCGGCCTCGCCCGGATCCTGCGGCTCGACGCGGAGGGCTACGAGCAGCGGGTCGAGACCCGCCTCGGCCCCGGGGCGGCCTGGCCGGGCTCGCGCCTGCACATGCTGAGCGCGGCCGGCGGCTTCGAGTTCATCGACGGCTCGCGCCGGGCCCGGTCGCGGCTGCTGGGGTGATCCCGGGCGCGTGCCGTGAGGGCTTCGCATTGCGAAGCCGGAAACGCGTGCACGATCAGAGCGACGCGGCTTCAGAAAGGGTCCGGCCGCACGTTGGACGGGAAAGCCTGTGGGCGCCCCAAGCCGGGCCCCTAGCGACCTCGACTGACGCAGGCCGGAAATCCGAGCGGATCGCTATCGCGTCGCTTCATGAGAGGCGAGACGGCACGTCCATGCGCCGATGCAGCACGCGGATGACATCGATCCCGGCCTCCGTCCGCCGGTAGAAGATGACATGCGATCCGACCGCGTATTTGAGATAGCCGGCGCGGATCTCGACGGGACGGCCGACCTTCGCGCCGGTGGCGAGTTCGCCGGCCGCGTTCACGATTGCCTGGTGGTAGCGATCGGCCTGGTCCGGTGACCACCGGCCGAACGTGTAGCGCCAGATCTCTTCCAGGTCGGCACGGGCGAGGGGGGTGAACCGGGCGCGGGGGCTAGCGGCCATACTTGGCCCGCATCTCCCGAAGGAAAGCAGGGCTGTCCAGCTCCTCTGCGGGACCGGACTCTTCCCCGGCGATCAGGGCTGCCTGAAGCGCGGCTATCCTGACCTCGTGCTCTTCGAGCAAGCGCAGGCCCGCGCGGACGACCTCACTGGCCGATCCGTAGCGCCCGTCCGCAACCTGGCGATCAATGAACCCGGCGAAATGGTCCCCGAGCGACACGGATGTGTTCTTAGCCATGGGAGCCTCCTGATACCGGAATGTACCATATTTTGGTATCGTGCACCCAAATCTCCTGTGAGGCTGGATGGGGCGAGCGGGTCGGGCTGGGTTGCGGGCAATCCGAGATTTTCCGCGCCGGGACATCCGGCCGGACGTGCCGAACGGACCCATACGATCTGAATCGCCATCGGCGCGAAAACCCGCTTGTGCCGAACGGCACCCCTCCACATCTCGCATCGCGGCGCCGCGCGCGCTAAGCCGGGGCTGCGCCCCGCGAACCCGAAGATATCCGCCGAGAAGATCTGCATGGCGAGCCCCGTCGAACATGCGAGCTTCCTGCCGCCGGTCCTGACCTTCCTGGCGGCCGCGGTGATCGGCGTGCCGGTGTTCCGGCTGATCGGCCAGAGCGCCGTGCTCGGCTACCTGGTGGCCGGCGTGCTGATCGGCCCCTCCGGCCTGTCGCTGATCGCCGAGCCCGACACCGCGGCCAGCGTCGCCGAGATCGGCGTGGTGCTGCTGCTGTTCATCGTCGGGCTGGAATTGCACCTGTCGCAGCTCGTCTCGATGCGGCGCGACATCTTCGGCCTGGGCGCGGCGCAACTCGTCGCCTGCGCGCTGGTCCTGGGCGGCGTCGGGCTGGCCGCCGGGCTCAGCCTCGGGGCGGCCTCGGTGATCGGCATCGCGCTCGCCCTGTCGGCCACCGCGGTGGCCCTGCAGCTCCTGGAGGAACGAGGCGATCTCGGCAGCGCCTACGGCGGCCGGGCCTTCGCGGTGCTGCTGTTCCAGGACCTGTCGGTGGTCGGCATCCTGGCGCTGATGCCGCTGCTCGCCACGGCGGGGGACGCCACCGGCGGTCCCTGGCTCGGGGCGGCGGCGATCTCCACCGGCAAGGCGGTGGCGGCGATCCTGGCGGTGGTGCTGGTCGGCCGCTACGGCCTCAACCCGTTCTTCCGGCTGCTCGCCGCCAGCGGCGCCCGCGAGGTCATGACCGCGGCGGCGCTGCTCGTGGTGCTCGGCACCGCGCTGCTGATGGAGCAGGTCGGCCTGTCGATGGCGATGGGCGCGTTCCTGGCCGGCATCCTGCTCGCCGAATCGAATTTCCGCCATCAGCTCGAGGCCGAGATCGAGCCGTTCCGCGGCATGCTGCTCGGCCTGTTCTTCATGAGCGTCGGCATGTCGATCGACGGCAGCCTCGTGCGGGAGGTCTGGCCGGCCCTGTTCGGGGCGACGCTCGGGGCGATCCTGGTCAAGGTCGCGCTGGTCGCCGGCCTGTTCCGGCTGTTCGGCTCGGATACCCTCGGGGCGCTGCGCGGCGCGGCCGTGCTGGCCCCGGCGGGCGAATTCGCCTTCGTGCTGCTGCCGCAGGCGGAGGATCTCGGGCTCACCGGCCCCACGGCGACGCGCTTCGCGGTGGCGCTCGCGGCGCTGACCATGCTGATCGGGCCGATCGCCGCCAAGGGCCTCGACAAGCTGATCGAGCGCCGCACCGCCCGCGAGCAGGTCGACGTGTCGGAGCCGTCGGCGGAGCTGGCCGAGAGCGGCGAGGCGCGGGTGCTGGTGATCGGCTTCGGCCGGTTCGGGCAGGTGCTGACCCAGGTGCTGCTCGCCGAGGGGATCCCGGTGACGGTGATCGACAAGGACGTGGAGCAGCTGCGCGCGGCCTCGCGCTTCGGCTTCCGGATCTATTACGGCGACGGCACCCGCCTCGACGTGCTGCGCGCCGCCGGGATCGGCCGGGTCGAGCTGGTCTGCATCTGCGTGGACGACCGCGCCGGCGCGCTCAAGATCGTCGACATCGTGCACGAGGAATTCCAGAACGTCCGCACTTTCGTGCGCGCCTATGACCGCCTGCACGCCGTCGAGCTGATGAACCGGGACGTGGATTACCAGATCCGCGAGACCGCGGAATCGGCCCTGGCCTTCGGGCGGGCGGCCCTGGAGGGGCTCGGCCTGTCGCCCGAGGTCGCCGCGGCCCGGGCCGAGGACGTGCGCAAGCGCGACATCGCCCGCCTGGTGCTGCAGCAGGCCGGCGCCCTGCCGGAGGGCGCCGGCTGGATGCGCGGCGCCGCGGAGCTGAAGCCCGAGCCGCTGACCGAGCCGGTCCGCCCGGCCCGCGCCTTGAGCACCGAGACCCGCGACCTGATCGGCAACGACCGGCGCGAGGCGGCCGAGCGGCTCCTCGAGAAGCCCGCCCCCGCCCCGCAGGAGCCGGCCGAGGCCGAGATCGAGGTCGATCACGAGCCCGAGCTGGAATCGGAAGGCACCGCCCGGGATGCGTGACCGTCCCGATGCCTGACAGCGCATCCCCGGCCCAGGCGGGCCGGTTCGTCACCGGCTCGATCCTCCGGCACGTGGTCGTCATGGCCGCCACCGGCTCGGTGGGGCTGATGGCGATCTTCGTGGTCGACCTGCTGTCGCTGTTCTACGTCTCCAAGCTCGGCGACCCGAAGCTCACCGCGGCGATCGGCTTCGCGGCGATCGTGCAATTCTTCGCCACCGCGGTGAATATCGGCCTGATGATCGCCGCGGGCGCCCTGGTCGGGCGGGCGGTGGGCGCGGGCGATCGCGCGGCGGCGCGGCGCCTGTCGAACTCGTCCCTGGGGCTCGCGAGCCTCGCCGCCGGGCTCATCGCCCTGTTGATCTTCGCCCTGTCCGAGCGGCTGCTGAGCCTGATCGGCGCCAGCGGCGAGACGCTGCGCGTGGCCGAGCTGTTCCTGACGATCACGCTGCCGTCGAACCTGCTGCTCGCCGCCGGCATGCTGTTCACCGGCCTGCTGCGGGCGGTCGGCGAGGCGCGCCAGGCCATGATGGTGACGCTGGCCGGCGCCATCGTCACCGCCTTCCTCGACCCGCTGCTGATCTTCGGCGCCAGCCTCGGGGTGGAGGGCGCGGCGATCACGATCTGCGTGGCGCGGGCGACCTTCGTGGTGGTGGGCCTGCGCGGCGTCAGCCGGCACGGGCTGCTGGGCCTGCCGCGGGTCGCCGACATGGTCGCGGACGCCCCCGTGCTGGCGGGGGTCGCGGGGCCGGCGGTGCTGACCAACCTCGCACCCTCGGTAGCGAGCGCGTTCCTGGCGCGTCTCTTTGCCAGCTACGGGGCCGACGCGGTGGCCGCCGCCGCGGTGATCGACCGCCTGACCCCCGTGGCGTTCGGCGGCCTGTTCGCCCTGTCGGGGGCGATCGGGCCGATCCTGGCGCAGAATTGGGGCGCGGGCCGGTTCGACCGGATGCGCGGGGTGCTGCGCGAGGCGATCCGGGTGACGCTCGCCTACACGGCCCTGGTCTGGCTGGTCCTGGCGCTCGCCCGCGAGCCCTTGGCGTCCCTGTTCGGGCTGCAGGGCGTGGCGCGCGACCTGTTCGGCTTCTTCTGCCTCGCCGGCGGGGCGATCTGGTTCTTCAACGGGCTGCTGTTCCTGGGCAATGCCGCCTTCAACAATCTCGGCTTCCCGATCCGCTCGACCCTGCTGAACTGGGGCCGGGCGACGCTGGGCACCGTGCCGCCCGCGATGCTCGGCGCCGCGCTCTACGGGCCGCGCGGCGTGGTGGCCGGCATGGGCCTCGGCTCCCTGGTCTTCGGCATCACCGGCATCCTGCTCGCCCGCCGCACCGTCGACCGGCTGGAGACCCGGGGCCGGCGCGTCCGTGCCCCGGAGGAGGCCCACGCGGCCGCGCAGCGCGAGGCGCCCCTGCCCGCCGGCCAGCCCCATCCCGGCCCGGTGAGCTGAGCCGGGCGCGGCCCGCAATACCGTCCGATCGGGCCGCCGGAGCGCGCTGAGCACAAGATCCTCGCGCGGGAACTGGTATTTCGCCGCGCAACCGGTCACCATGGCCCGTCCCGGCCGGTCCGACCGGGACGGGGACGAGGCGTCATGTTCAACCCGCTCGAGATGTTCCAGGCCCAGGGCGAGGCCGGGATCCAGGCGATGGCCCAGCAATTCGGCCTGACCCCCGAGCAGACCGCCCGCGCCTTCGAGGCGCTGATGCCGGCCCTGACCCTCGGCCTCCAGCGCGGCGCCGGCCTCGACCCGAACGCCTTCGCCCGGATGTTCGGCATGCCCGAGGTCGCCCGCGCCGCCGCGCCCCAGGGGCTCGAAGCCCTGACCCAGATGTTCGGCTCCGCCCAGCTGATGCAGGCGGTGCTGCGCCAGGCCTCGGCCACCAGCGGCGTCGGCGCGCAGGTGCTGCGCCAGATGCTGCCGATGATGGCGGGCGCCGTGGTGGCCAGCATCGTCCACGTCATGCTCAACCAGCCCCAGGCCGAGCCCGCCCAGGCCCGGCCGGCGGAGCCCCCGCCCCCCGTGCCGTTCCCGTTCGGCCCCGCCTGGGGCGAGATGGCCAAGGCGTTCATGCCCGGCGCCACCGCGGCCCCGGCCCCGCCGCCGAAGCCTGCCCCCAAGGCCGCCTCCAAGACCGCCGGGGAGAAGGCCGGCGAGGCCGGCTCCGCGATGATCGAGCAGATGATGCGCACCGGCGCGGAGGTGCAGGGCCACAACATCCGGGCGATGCAGGAGCTGTTCGAGACCCTCTGGCCGTCCTCGGGCAAGCCCGCGGACCCCGCCCCGCCGAAGCCCGAGCCGAACCCGCACAAGCCCCGGCGCGGCCGCGGCCCCGAGGGCGGGACCGGTTGACGCACGATCTGGATCGCCAGGGCCGTTGACCCGGCGCGGCCCGAAGGCATCTCCTGCGGCGACGGAGAGAGCCCGATGACCGACCACCTGACCGCCTGGGACACCTGCGAAGAAACCGTTGCCGGCAACGGCGTCGCCAAGCGCACGATCCCGGGCGCCGGGGCGAGCCTCGTGCGGGTCGTGGTGCCCGCGGGCGTCTCGGCGGGGCGCCACAGCCACGCGCACGAGCAGTTCGTCCAGGTAATCTCCGGCTCCGGATTCCTCGAGACCGAGCAGGGCCGCACGCCGTTCGCCGCGGGCAGCGTGTTCCATTTCCCCGCCGGGACGTGGCATGCCGCCGCGTTCGAGACCGAAACCGTGCTGGTGGAGACGAATCTCGTCTCCTGACCGCGGTCGACGTTCGCCCGATCCGGACTCAGAGGGACGTGTTTCTGCCGAACTGCGCCTCGAGCCTTGCGATGCTGGCCACCGTGTCGTGGGCATAGCGAATTGCGGCCTCAGCAGTCAGCAGTTTGTCCTCCTGCGGGTCGAAGGCGATCCCGCCCGTTAGCCTGAGACCGGCGGCAATCGCGATCCAGGTCCCCGCGCAGGCCGGGAACGTCGCGAAATAGAAGGCGTACGCGCAGGCCCATGGTCCCCCGAAATCCGTTTCGGGGTAGGTCTCCGCCAAGTCGGAGAACGGAATGACCGAGCACTCGAAGCCTGCCCCACGCCCCTGCCATGTGGCGGGAAGGTGACCTGATACGGCTGGCGGAATTTGATCTGCTTCGAGCTTCAAGTCGAATCCTATCGCATCGATGGCGGCCCGCCATTCCGAGATGCTGGAAATGGGCTGCGTGCAAAGGGCATAGGCTTCCATGGTCATGCGTGTGCTGCCCCAATAATAAAATTGTAAAACATATGGTTTTTTACGGTGATGCTGCGATCGATATGAAGTTCGATGACAGGAACGATGCCATCCACGCCGACGGCGTCCCTCAATTCGCCAACTCGTTTTGACGCCAGTCTCGCTCGACCGGTCTTGAGATCCCAGATCGCCCTAATGGGTGCGGCGCTGGTTCTGCCATCGCGGTATTTAATATCTGTCCGGACGCTCCCATCCAAACCGTAACGCACGGTATCGCCAGCGCTGAAGCTCTGTTCTACGCCATGCTTCCCGATGCCGGGAAGATCGAGTTCTCGCATGCGCGCCGCAGCCTTGGCGTGGATCTCAATGCCCTAAAGAGCTCCCTGCCCGGGATCGCTGCTCTCGATGACCTCTTTCAGAACATCGAGAATCTGATCTGTCTTTGCATCGATTCGCGGATCGCCAGTGCTGTCTTTTTGCGTGAGAATGATCGATCCGCCGCCGCCAGACCATCGGCCTTTATCGTTTCTCGGTTGATCCTGCCGGAAGCCAGCTTTTATCTCGAGAATAGCCAGAGCAATGAACGCAAGGCTAACGCGAAGCCCAGCGATGTGATGATCCAAGCTCCAATCTCGATCAGCACGCCACATGGCAGCACGACTCGCTAAAAGTTTGTTCATGTTTTATTCTAGGATTAGCTTCCTTTTGTCAAGCGATTCGATCGCGTCAGAGGGAGGCTGCCTGCCGGCTCAAGTCGGCCAGCTTGCGCTCACCTGCGGCAAATTATTCTTTGCGCCGATCCAAAATGCCTGTGCTTGGCGGCACGGGCCGGCCCGTGTAGGAATCCCGCTCGAATGCCCGCCCGTGCACGCCGACGAAAGGCCGGGCCCCGCCCCTACCAGAACAGAGGCAGACCATGAGCGCCGGTACCGCCGCCGACAAGCACTTCTCGAACAGCTTCTTTGCCGCCCCGCTGACCGAGGCCGATCCCGAGATCGCCGAGGCGGTGTCGAAGGAACTCGGCCGCCAGCAGCACGAGATCGAGCTGATCGCCTCGGAGAACATCGTCTCCCGCGCCGTGCTGGAGGCTCAAGGGTCGGTGCTGACCAACAAGTACGCCGAGGGCTATCCGGGCCGGCGCTACTACGGCGGTTGCCAGTTCGTGGACATCGCCGAGAACCTCGCCATCGAGCGCGCCAAGCGCCTGTTCGATTGCGGCTTCGCCAACGTGCAGCCGAATTCCGGCTCGCAGGCCAACCAGGGCGTGTTCCTGGCCCTGATGCAGCCCGGCGACACCTTCCTGGGCCTCGACCTCGCGGCCGGCGGCCACCTGACCCACGGCGCCCCGCCCAACGTCTCGGGCAAGTGGTTCAAGCCGGTCTCCTACACCGTGCGCCGGGATGACCAGCGCATCGACATGGAGCAGGTCGCCCAGCTCGCGCAGGAGCACAAGCCGAAGGTGATCATCGCCGGCGGCTCCGGCTACCCGCGTCACTGGGACTTCGCCAAGTTCCGCGAGATCGCCGATTCCGTCGGCGCCTACTTCATGGTCGATGCGGCCCACTTCGCCGGGCTGATCGCGGCCGGCGTGCATCCGTCGCCGTTCCCGCACGCCCACGTGGTCACCACCACCACCCACAAGACCCTGCGCGGCCCGCGCGGCGGCATGATCCTGACGAACGACGAGGCTCTGGCCAAGAAGTTCAACTCGGCGATCTTCCCCGGCCTCCAGGGCGGCCCGCTGATGCACGTCATCGCCGGCAAGGCGGTCGCCTTCGGCGAGGCCCTGAAGCCCGAGTTCAAGATCTACGCCCGCCAGGTGGTGGAGAACGCCAAGGCGCTCGCCGACACCCTGATCTCTGGCGGCTACGACATCACCTCGGGCGGCACCGACAACCACCTGATGCTGGTCGACCTGCAGCGGAAGGGCCTCACCGGCAAGGCCGCCGAGGCCGCCCTGTCGCGGGCCGACATCACCTGCAACAAGAACGGCGTGCCGTTCGACACCCAGAAGCCGACCATCACCTCGGGCATCCGCCTGGGCACCCCGGCCGGCACCTCGCGGGGCTTCGGCGTCGCCGAGTTCAAGCAGATCGGCGGCTTCATCGTCGAGGTGCTGGACGGCATGGTGGCCAAGGGCGAGGCCGGCGATCCGGAGGTCGAGGCCTCGGTGAAGAGCCGCGTCCACGCACTGACCGACCGGTTCCCGATCTACGGCTGAAGCCTGTGCCCGGCGGCCTTCCGGCCCGCCGGCGCGTAGTCTAGGAAACGGCCGCGGACCAGACCGGTCCGCGGCCGTTTCCATGCGTCGAGTACAGATCCCATGCGGTGTCCCTATTGCGGCGGCTCCGAGACGCAGGTGAAGGATTCCCGGCCCTCCGAGGATGGCGCCGCGATCCGCCGCCGCCGGGTCTGCCCGGATTGCGCCGGCCGATTCACCACCTTCGAGCGGGTGCAGCTGCGCGAGGTCGTGGTGCTCAAGCGCTCGGGCAAGCGCGTGCCCTTCGATCGGGACAAGCTCCAGCGCTCGATCGACGTGGCCCTGCGCAAGCGCGCCGTCGACCCGGAGCGGATCGAGCGCCTGGTCAGCGGCATCACCCGGCAGCTCGAGAGCGCGGGCGAGCCCGAGGTGACCTCCGAGGCAATCGGTGAGCTGGTGATGGCCGGGCTGAAAGGCCTCGACGACGTCGCCTATGTGCGCTTCGCCTCGGTCTACAAGAATTTCCGCGAGGCCAAGGATTTCGAGGCCCTGCTCGGCACCCTGGGCGACGGCCTGCTGACCGTGGGGGCCGAGCCGGAGCCGCCCCCCGAGGAGCCGGAGCCGGACGCGCCGCCCCGCCGCCGGACCGCCCGCTCATGAGCGACGATGCCAGCTTCATGCGCCTCGCCCTGGCGCTCGGACGCCGCGGGCTCGGCACCACCTGGCCGAACCCATCGGTCGGCGCCGTCGTGGTCGAGCCCGGCACCGGCCGGATCCTCGGGACCGGGGCGACGGCGCCGGGGGGCCGGCCGCACGGGGAGCCCCTGGCGCTCGCCGAGGCCGGGGCGGCAGCTAAAGGCGCGACCCTCTACGTCACCCTAGAGCCGTGCTCCCATCACGGCCGCACGCCGCCCTGCACCGACGCGATCCTGGCCGCCGGGATCGCCCGGGTGGTCAGCGCCGTCGAGGATCCGGATTCGCGGGTGGCCGGGCGGGGCCACGCCCTCCTGCGCCGGGGGGGCGTCACCGTCGAGACCGGCCTGATGGGGGAGGCGGCGGCCCGCGACCATATCGGCCACATCACCCGGGTGACCCGCGGCCGGCCGGCCGTCCACCTCAAGCTCGCCCGCACCCGCGACGGCTTCTGCGCGAGCGCCGGCCCGGAGCGCCTGCGGATCACCGGCCCGGTGGCCGACGGGGCGGTGCATCTCTGGCGGGCCCATGCCGACGCGATCCTGATCGGTATCGGCACCGCCCGGGCGGACGACCCGTCCCTGACCGTCCGTCTGCCGGGTCTCGGCGCCCGCTCGCCCCTGCGGATCGTGCTCGATTCGCACCTGATGCTCTCGCCGGCCAGCGTGCTCGCCCGGACCGCCCGGGACACCGCCACCCTGGTCCTGACCACCCGCTCCGCCCCGGCCCATGCCCGCCGGGCCCTGGAGGCGCTCGGCGTCGAGATCGTGATCCTGCCGGCGGATGTGGCCGGCCGCGTCGACCTGCCGAATGCGCTGGCCCATCTCGCGGAGCGCGGTTTGACGCGGCTGTGCAGCGAGGGCGGCCCACGCCTTGCCGATGCCCTGGCGCGGGCCGATCTGATCGAGGCCTGCACGCTGGTCACGGGGCCGGCCGAACTCGGGGCCGTGGGCGGCCTGAAGGCGCTGGGCCCGGATTTGACCGCTGCGCTGGCAGACCCGAACAACTTCCGGCTGGCCGAGCGGCTGCAGCTCGGCCCCGACGAGGCCGCCACCTACGAGAAGGTTGTTTAGAGATGTTCACCGGTCTCGTCAGCGACGTCGGCACCATCGTCTCGATCGCGGGCGAGGGCGACCTGCGCCGGATCACGATCCGCACCTCCTACGACCCGGCCACCATCGCGCTCGGCGCCTCGATCGCCTGCTCGGGCCCGTGCCTGACGGCGGTCTCGGTCGAGCCCACCGAGGGCGGCTGCGTCTTCGCGGTGGACGCCGCCGCCGAGACCCTGGCGCGGACCACGGTCGGCCGCTGGGTGGCCGGGGCGCGCATCAACCTGGAGCGATCCCTGAAGATCGGCGACGAGCTCGGCGGCCACCTCGTCACCGGCCATGTCGACGGCGTCGCCGAGATCCTGGAGCGCGAGAGTGTCACGGCCGGCGCCTGGGGGCCGAGCGATCGCTTCACCCTGCGCGCCCCCGCGGGCCTGTCGCGCTTCATCGCCGAGAAGGGCTCGGTCTGCCTCGACGGCACCTCGCTCACGGTGAACAGCGTCGACGGCGACGCCTTCTCGGTGCTGCTGATCCCCCACACCCTCCAGGTCACCACCTGGGGCGAGCGGCGCGCCGGCGAGGGGCTGAACCTCGAGGTCGACCTGATCGCCCGCTACGCCGCCCGGCTCACCGAGGCGCGGCCGGGTGCCTGACCGCGGGCCCGGCACATGACGGGGCTGGCTTCATCTCGATCAGCGCCCGTCCAACCCACCTCCTCATCCTGAGGTGGCGACGCGCAGCGGCGCCCTCGATGGAGCCCTCCAGGGATCGCCAGCGGACTGGAGGGCTCCTTCGAGGCTCGCTTCGCTCACACCTCAGGATGCGGGGATGGGTTGGAGAAGCGTTGATCAGGACCGGACCGCCATGTGTGTCCGCTCCGCCGACCACCCTGCTCGCGGAGCGTCATCCGGCTCTAGCGCGGCGGGATCGCGTAGGTGCCGGTGGCGTGGCAGACGAGGTCGGCGCTGCCCGGGGCGGTAATCCCCACCTCCCCCACCGCCAGCCGCCGCCCGAGCTTGAGCAACCGGCATTCCGCCAGCAGGTCGCCGGGAGCGGGCTTGCGCAGGAAGTTGAAGGTGAGGCTGGTGGTCACCGCGAGCGCGACCGGGCCGATCTGGGCCAGGATCGCCGCGTAGAGCACGTAATCGGCCAGCGCCATCATGGCCGGCCCCGACACGGTACCGCCCGGTCGCAGGAACCGTTCCTGCCCCGCCATCCGCATCCGCGCCGAGAGCGGCCCCACCGCCTCGAGATGGAACGCCCGCCCGCCGGCCTGCATCTGCGGGAATTCGCGGTCGAGGAAGTCGCGCGTTTCGGCGAGGGTGAGGATCGGGGCGCTCATGCCTGGTTGCAGCGTGGGTTGGGGGACGGGGCAATCCACCGGTGATCCAATCCACCCCCTCATCTTTCGAGGCCGGCCGATCTTCGATCGCCCGTCACCTCAGGATGAGGGGGCGGGTGGGAAGACGCCCCGAAAACCTCAAAAAAAGATCGGCCGCGCGCTGGCGCTGATCTCGCCCAGCACCGTGCCGGTGGCGGGCTCGATCTCCTTCAGCACCACGTCGTAGCCCCACAGGTCGGCGAGGTGCTGGAGCACCCGTTTGGCGTCGTCCTTCTGCAGGGTGATCCGGTTGATCGCCTTGTGGTGCAGGATCAGCCGGCGATCGCCCTCCAGATCCACGTCCACCACCTCGATATCCGGGTCGAGCCAGGCGACATCGTACTGGCGGGCGAAGGAGCGGCGCATCTTGCGGTAGCCGCGCTCGTCGTGGATCGCCTCGACGCGCAGTTCCGGCTCGTCGGGGTCGTCGACCACGTGGAACAGGCGCAGGTCGCGCATCAGCTTGGGCGACAGGAACTGCTGGATGAAGCTCTCGTCGCGGTAATTCGCCCAGCAATCGCGCAGCACCGCCATGGCGTCGCCGGTGCCGGCGATGTCCGGGAACCACTCGCAGTCCTCGGCGGTTGGCTGCTCCACGATCCGGGCGATGTCCTGCATCATCGCGAAGCCAATCGCGTAGGGGTTGTGGCCGCCATAGGAGCGGTCATCGTAGGTCGGCTGCCGGATGACGTTGGTGTGCGATTGCAGGAATTCGAGATAGGCGGCCTCGGTGATCAGCCCCTTCTCGGAGAGCGAATTCATGATCCGGTAGTGGCTGTAGGTCGCGCAGCCCTCGTTCATCACCTTGGTCTGGCGCTGCGGGTAGAAATACTGCGCCACCAGCCGGACGATCCGCAGGATCTCGCGCTGCCAGGGCCGCAGCCGGGGCGCGACCTTTTCGAGGAAATACAGGATGTTCTCCTGCGGCAGTTCGAGCAGGGCCTTGCGCCGCTCGGCGGCCGCGTCGGAGCGCACCGCGCCGGTCTTCTGCGGCAGGGTGCGCCAGAGGTCGTTGTAGATCTGCTCGCCGTGCTCGATCCGCTCGCGCTCGCGGCGCTGCTCGGAGGCGAGGTCCGGCCGCTTCTTGCGGGGGTAGCGGTGGACGCCCTGACTCATCAGCGCGTGGGCGGCGTCGAGCACCTGCTCGACCGCTTGGTGGCCGTAGCGCTCCTCGCAGCGGGCGATGAAGCCCTTGGCGAAGTCCAGATAGTCGAGGATGCCCTCGGCATCGGTCCATTGCCGGAACAGGTAGTTGTTCTTGAAGAAGTGGTTGTGGCCGAAGGCGGCGTGCGCGATCACCAGCGTCTGCATCGTCGCCGTGTTCTCCTCCATCACGTAGGAGATGCACGGGTCCGAGTTGATGACGATCTCGTAGGCGAGCCCCATCAGGCCACGCCGGTAGCCGGCCTCGTGCTGGGCGAAGTGCTTGCCGAACGACCAGTGCTTGTAGAACAGCGGCATGCCGATCGACGCGTAGGCGTCGAGCATCTGCTCGGCCGTGATGATCTCGATCTGGTTCGGGTACCAGGACAGCCCGAGCTCCGGCCCGGCGATGCCCTCGCAGGCGTCGTGGATGCGCCGGATCGTGTCGAAATCCCAGTCGTTGCCGGTGAACAGGGGTTTTTGGCCGCCGGAGATTGTCTGGGGCGTCCGTGCCTTGACGAGCGTCATGCGGCCTCCCGTTCGATCCGACTGTGTCGCGTATATCCGCGGGACGGGAACTCCCTCCCCCCTTTGCGGGGGAGGGTGGCCCCCGAAGGGGGTCGGGAGAGGGGAGCAACGGCGCAGAAGAAAACGTTGGCCTTCATGACGGCTGTGCTTTCCCCGGAACCGGGGCTCCCCTCTCCCGACCCGGCCTGAAGGCCGGCCCA
>NZ_AKFK01000048.1:0-61465 GCF_000272495.1 Methylobacterium sp. GXF4
CGCAACCAAATCTCTTTCGACGACTCGACCTTTAAAAGAACCCGGTTCGCTAACGCGAGCCGGGTTTTCTGCGTTCGGGGCTATGCGTGCCTGCGTCGCTCGGTCGATGGGGCAACATCGTGGGCGCGAGCCTGTATTACGGGCCGCCGGCTCGGCCGAATCCGGCCGGCGATCCGCGCGCGTCGCGGCCTCGAAGCCCGGCCACGGTCTCGCACGGGATGGTCCTCGCGAGACGGCCCCTCGCGGGGCGGGTCGAACCCTGTCCGAGGTGACAGGCCGAGGCCCGTGTTGCGTCGGCCTTCCGGGGGCGTTGGGCACGCTGGGGTTGCGCAAAGCGTCCCCTTCTTGCAGCCGAATTCACGCAGCGATGCGCGGCTCCGCTTTCCGTTCGCCCCGAAAAGAACCGATGCTGCACCAGCCCAAGTCTCTATTGCGTCAAGCTCGGCCGGATCAGCCATGTAATACCCGTCTCCGCCGCGACGTTTCGGTGGGCGCACCGACATCGATTGTGCACAAGCCATACTGCGGACAACCGTTTTCCTTGAGGTTGATCCCTCAATGTAGCGGTTCTTGCGCTGTTTCCGAATGTATAAGTCGATACCGAATTCGAGCCTTGACGGTTCATCGAAAAGCGATTGTATCTGCCCGCGGGATCGCGACGTTGTGCTTGCGTTCTCGACAGTTTCGACATCACGATGAGGCGGCGGACAGGTTATGAATCGAGTCGAGGACGACAAAAGCCGCTTCGTTACGCTCGCATCCGAGATCGTCTCGGCCTATGTGAGCAACAATCACGTGCAGAGCGCGGATCTCCCGAAACTGCTCAACGACATCCACGGCGCGATCCGGGGCGTCTGCGTCGGGGGCCCCGCGGTCGCGGCCCCGAACAAGCCGAGCGCGCAGGAGATCCGGCGTTCGGTGACGCCCGACTTCCTGATCTCGTTCGAGGACGGGAAGCCCTACAAGACCCTGCGCCGCCACCTGACCCTGCGGGGCCTGACCCCGGAGGCCTATCGCGCCAAGTGGGGCCTCGATGCCACTTACCCGATGACCGCCCAGAGCTATTCGGAGCAGCGCTCGCAGCTCGCCCGCTCGCTCGGCCTCGGCCAGCAGCGCCGGAAATCCGCCGCGCCGGTCGCCGAGCTGGAGGAGCCGGCCCCGGCGCCCACCAAGAAGCGCGGCGCCCGCCGCAAGGAAGATGCCTGACCGGGCCCGACCGCGGGCTTCCGGCAACGGTGTCGTGGGCCTGCCGCAATCGGCTCCGATAGCGTAAGGCCGCACGGCGCGCCGCCGATCGCACGGCGCGCCGACCTGCCGCCGGAGCCCTGCATGCTGACCCGCCTCGTCCTGCCCGCCCTCGTCGCAACCCTGCTGGCCGTCGGCCCCGCCGGAGCGCAGATGGCCCGCACCGAGGCCCCGGCCGCCCCGAAGGAGGGGACGGCCAAGACGGTCCCGCTCAGCCGGACCGACATCCAGCTCTCCTTCGCCCCGGTGGTGAAGCGGGCCGCCCCCTCGGTGGTCAACGTCTACGCCTCGCATGTCGAAAAGCGCTCCAACGCGCGCACCAGCGCCATGGAGGAGTTCATGCGCCGCTTCTTCGGCGAGCCGGAGGGCGGCCGCGGCCCCCGGGGCGACCGGGCCCAGCGGTCGCTCGGCTCCGGCGTGCTGGTCGATGCCGACGGCCTGGTCATCACCAACAACCACGTCATCGACAACATGAACGAGGTGCGGATCGCGCTCTCCGACCGCCGGGAATTCGAGGCGACGATCGTGATGCGCGACACCCGCACCGACCTGGCGGTGCTCAAGCTCAAGGAGGCCCCGAAGAACCTGGTGCCGATGCCGTTCGGCGATGCCGACGCCCTCGAGGTCGGCGACTTCGTGATGGCGATCGGCAATCCGTTCGGGGTCGGCCAGACCGTGACGCAGGGCATCGTGTCGGCGCTGGCGCGCACGCAGGTCGGCTCGGCGGATTACCAGTACTTCATCCAGACCGACGCGGCGATCAACCCGGGCAATTCCGGCGGCGCCCTGGTCGACCTGCGCGGCCAGCTGGTCGGCATCAACACGGCGATCTACTCGCAATCCGGCGGCAGCCACGGCATCGGCTTCGCGATCCCCGTCGGCATGGTCAAGGCGGTGGTCGACGCGGCCCGCGAGGGCGCGAGCGTGGTGCGCCGGCCCTGGCTCGGCGCGCGCATCCAGAGTGTGACCCCCGACATCGCCGACAGCATGGGCCTCGACCATCCCACCGGCGTGCTGGTGGCGAGCCTGCAGCCCAAGAGCCCCGCGGACGAGGCCGGCCTGAAGCGCGGCGACCTGATCCTGACGATCGACGGCCAGGAGGTCGCCGACCCGGAGGCGTTCGGCTACCGCTTCGCGCTCAAGGGCGTCCAGGGCCAGACCCGGTTCGGGATCCTGCGCGGCACGGCCCGCCAGACGGTCACGGTCAAGCTCGCCCCCGCCCCGGAGACGCGCCCGCGCGACGTGCTCAAGGTGCGCACCCGCTCGCCGTTCCAGGGCGCGACCCTGGTCAACACCTCGCCGGCGGTGGCCGAGGAGCTGCAGGTCGATTTCCCGGCCGAGGGCGTGGCCGTGCAGGCCGTGGACGAGAACTCCATCGCGAGCCGGCTCGGCTTTCAGAAGGGCGACATCGTCGTGGCGGTCAACGGCGTGCCGGTGGCGACCACCAAGGACCTGGACCGGGTCACCCGCAACACCCTCAATTCCTGGGAGGTCGTGATCAACCGCAACGGCGAGATCATGACCTCGGTGTTCGGGGGCTGAGCCGGACGGGGCGCGTCCGGCTCATGGCCGTGGGCAAGGCCCGGATCCCGGGTTGCGCCCGCCGCCGGGCCCGGTGTTGATGCTCGGATGTCCGACCTGTTCGCCTCCGCCGAGCCCCCATCGGGACCGGAATCCGGCCCCGCCCCCGTCGCGGCGGCGAGCCGCCCGCTCGCGGACCGGCTGCGCCCGCAAAGCCTCGCCGAGGTCGTCGGCCAGGAGCACCTGACCGGGGAGGGCGGGGCGCTCACCCGCCTCCTGCGCGGAAAGAGCCTCGGCTCGCTGATCTTCTGGGGACCGCCCGGCACCGGCAAGACCACGGTGGCGCGGCTCCTGGCCCAGGGCACCGACCTGCATTTCGAGCAGATCTCGGCGATCTTTTCCGGCGTGCCCGACCTGCGCAAGGCGTTCGAGGCCGCCCGCAAGCGCCGGGCGACCGGGCAGGCGACCCTGCTGTTCGTCGACGAGATCCACCGGTTCAACCGGGCCCAGCTCGACGCCTTCCTGCCCGTGATGGAGGACGGCACCGTCACGCTGGTGGGCGCCACCACGGAGAACCCGTCCTTCGAGCTCAACGCCGCCCTGCTGTCGCGGGCCCGGGTGCTGCTGTTCCGCGCCCTCGATCCGGGCGCGATCGCGCGGCTGCTGGTCCGGGCCGAGGCGCTCACCGGGCAGGCCCTGCCGCTCACCGAGGAGGCGCGGGGGGTGCTGGTCCGGATGGCCGACGGCGACGGCCGCGCGGCGCTGACGCTCGCCGAGGAGGTCTGGCGCTCGGCCAGCCCGGGGGAAACTCTCGGCGCGGACGAGTTGCAAGAAATCGTGCAGCGGCGGGCGCCGATCTACGACAAGGCCCAGGAGGGCCACTACAACCTGATCTCGGCCCTGCATAAGACGGTGCGCGGCTCGGATCCGGACGCGGCGCTGTACTACCTGTGCCGGATGCTCGATGCCGGCGAGGATCGGCTGTTCATCGCCCGCCGGCTGGTCCGGATGGCGGTGGAGGATATCGGGCTGGCCGACCCGCAGGCCCTGGTGGTGGCCAATGCCGCCAAGGACGCGTTCGACTTCCTCGGCAGCCCCGAGGGCGAGCTGGCCCTGGCCCAGGCCGCGATCTACCTGGCCTGCGCACCGAAATCGAACGCGGTCTACACCGCCTACAAGGCCGCGACCCGGCTCGCCAAGGAGGCCGGCTCCCTGCCGCCGCCGCGCACCATCCTCAACGCGCCGACCAAGCTGATGAAGCGGATCGGCTACGGCGAGGGCTACCGCTACGACCACGACGAGCCCGACGCCTTCTCGGGCCAGGATTACTGGCCGGACGCCCTCGGGCGCCAGCACCTCTACGCGCCCACCGAGCGCGGCTACGAGACCCGCCTGGCCGAGCGCCTCGCCCGCTGGGAGGCCCTGCGCAAGGAGCGGCGCGGGGAAGGGTAGGGCGGCGTCACAGGTCGAGCGGCGCGTTGTCGATCACCTCCTTCATCACGAAGAAGGTCCGGGTCTGGCGCACCCCCGGCAGGCCGATCAGCGTGGCGCTGTGGAGCCGGTTGAAGTCGGCCATGTCGGAGACGCGGACCTTCAGGATGTAGTCGAAGTCGCCGGCCACGAGGTGACAGTCGAGCAGCACGGGGATCGCCCGCACCGCCGCCTCGAATGCGGAAAAGCTCTCGGGGGTCGAGCGGTCGAGCACGACGCCGACGAAGACCAGGGTGCCCCGGCCGACCCGGGCCGGATCGACCAGGGCCCGGACCGCCCGCACGAAGCCCTCCGTGAACAGCCGCTGGATCCGGCGATGGCAGGTCGCCGCGCTGGTGCCCGACCGCTCGGCGATCTCGGCGTTGGCCATGCGCCCGTCCGCCTGCAGCAGGCGCAGGATCTTGAGGTCGATCCGGTCGAGCCCTGCGGACATGGCGGTTTCTTTCGTTTTTTTGCCGATTTCCGGACGATTTCTCACCCGTCGTCGCGATCGATGCAAGTGAGCGGCCATCGGCAGGCCAAGATCGAGAGCACCTTTCAAGCCATCCGGGGTAGTTTTCTGCCGTAACCCGTAGGCGGCCGTGCCGGGTGGAAAACAATCCCGGCGGCCGGAAGACCCGGAGAGACCCGATGCTGCAAGATTTCGAGCGCTATCCCCTGACCTTCGGCCCGACGCCGATCGAGCCGCTCAAGCGGCTCACGGACCATCTCGGGGGTGAGGTCGAGATCTACGCCAAGCGCGAGGATTGCAATTCGGGCCTCGCCTATGGCGGCAACAAGCTGCGCAAGCTCGAATACATCGTGCCGGACGCGATCAAGAGCGGCGCCGACACCCTGGTCTCGATCGGCGGCGTGCAGTCGAACCACACCCGCATGGTCGCGGCGGTGGCCGCCAAGATCGGCATGAAGTGCCGGCTGATCCAGGAAGCCTGGGTGCCCCACGAGGATGCCGTCTACGACCGGGTCGGCAACATCCTCCTGTCGCGGATCATGGGCGCGCAGACGCAGCTCGTGGATGACGGCTTCGACATCGGCATCCGCGACAGCTGGAAGCGCGCGCTGGCCGAGGTCGAGGCCGAGGGCGGCAAGCCCTACGCGATCCCGGCCGGCGCCTCGGTGCACAAGTATGGCGGGCTCGGCTATGTCGGCTTCGCCGAGGAGGTGCGCAAGCAGGAGGCCGAGATGGGCCTGCGCTTCGACTACGTGGTGGTCTGCACGGTCACCGGCTCGACCCATGCCGGCATGCTGGTCGGCTTCTCCGCGGACGGGCGCGCCCGCAACGTCATCGGCATCGACGCCTCCTGCACCCCGGCCCAGACCAAGGCCCAGGTCCTCGAGATCGCCCAGAACACCGCCGCCCTGGTCGGCGCGGGCGACATCGTCGCCGACGACGTCGTGCTCAACGAGGATTACGCCTACCCGGTCTACGGCGTGCCCTCGCAGGAGACCGTCGAGGCGATCCGGCTCTCGGCCCGGCTCGAGGGGATGATCACCGACCCGGTCTACGAGGGCAAATCCATGCAGGGCATGATCGACCTCGTGAAGAAGGGCTTCTTCCCGAAGGGCTCGAAGGTGCTCTACGCCCATCTCGGCGGCGCGCCGGCGCTGAACGGCTACAGCTACACGTTCCGCAACGGCTGAGGCCGCGCGACCGGCCTCCCACCCATACCCCTCAGCCTGAGGTGACCGCGAAGCAGGATGAGGAGAGGGTGGGAGCCGCGACTCCGGCGCGTGGCCCCCTATATGGCAGCGCCGGACCCGCATCGGAGAGAGCCTGGATGATCGCACCGGCACGCGCGCTGCTCCTTGGGCTTCTCGTCACCCTCGGAGGCCCCGGGGCGCGGGCCGCCTCGGGACCGGCCGTGGAGGCCGAGAACGGCATGGTGGTGTCGTCCCAGCGCCTGGCCTCCCAGGTGGGCGCCGACATCCTCAAGGCCGGCGGCAACGCCATCGATGCCGCGGTGGCGGTGGCCTATGCCGAAGCGGTGGTGAACCCGTGCTGCGGCAATATCGGCGGCGGCGGCTTCCTGGTCCTGCACCGGGCCGACGGGCAGAGCCGCTTCATCAATTTCCGCGAGAAGGCCCCCGGGGCGGCCAGCCGCGACATGTATCTCGACGCCGCCGGCAACGTCGTGAAGGGCGCGAGCCTGCGCGGCTGGAAGGCGGCGGGCGTGCCCGGCACCGTGCTCGGCCTGAACACCGCGCTCGCCGAATACGGCACCCTGCCGCTGGCCCGGGTGATGGCCCCGGCGGTGGCGCTGGCCCGGGACGGCTTCGTGCTCACCCGGGGCGACACCGACATTCTGGATTTCGGCGCGAAGCTGTTCGCCGGGCAGGCCAACGTCGCCCGCGTCTTCCTGCGCCCGGACGGCAGCTCCTGGCGGCCCGGCGACAGGCTGGTCCAGGCCGGCCTCGCCCGCACCCTCCAGGCCATCGCCGCGGGCGGCTCGGACGCGTTCTACACGGGCGAGATCCCCCGCCAGGTCGAGGCGGCATCCCGGGCGGGAGGCGGGCTGCTGACGGCGGCCGACTTCGCCGCCTACACGGTGACCGAATCCGAGCCGCTGAGCTGCCGCTACCGGGGCGCCACCATCCTGTCGGCGCCCCCGCCCTCGTCCGGCGGCACGACCCTGTGCGAGATCCTCACGATCCTCGACGGCTACGACCTGCGGGCGGCCGGCTTCAATTCCGCCCGGACCGTGCACCTGATGGTCGAGGCGATGCGGCGCGCCTTCGCCGACCGCAACATCCTGCTGGGCGACCCGGATTTCGGGCCCAACCCGGTGGCGCAATTGCTGTCGCCGGCCTACGCGGAGAAACTCCGGGCGACGATCCGGCCAGACCGGGCGACCCCGTCAGCGGATATCCGCCCGGCCCCCGAAAACCTCCCGCAGGAGAAGCCCGAGACCACCCATATCTCGGTGATGGACAGAGCCGGCAACGCGGTCTCGCTGACCTACACGATCAACGGCTATTTCGGCGCCGGGGTGATGGCGGGCGAGACCGGGTTCTTCCTCAACGACGAGATGGACGACTTCACGGTCAAGCTCGGGGTGCCGAACCTGTTCGGCCTGGTCCAGGGTGCCCGGAACGGGATCGAGCCGGGCAAGCGCCCGCTCTCGTCGATGGCGCCGACCATCGTGCTGCGCGACGGCAAGGTCGCCCTGGTGGCGGGCTCGCCGGGGGGCTCGCGGATCATCACGATCAACGCGCAGACGCTCATCAACGTGCTGGATTTCGGGATGGAGCCGCAGGAGGCGGTGGACGCCCCGCGCATCCATCACCAGTGGCTGCCCGACACGGTCTATGCCGAGCCCTTCGCGCTCTCGGCGGACACGCAAGGCATCCTGCGGGGCATGGGCCACACGATCGTCGAGCAGAAACCCTGGGGCGCGCAGGAGCTGATCGCGGTCCGCGCGGCCGTGCCGGATGCCGCCGACGTGGCCACCTCGGGCAACGACGCGACCCGCACGGAGCGGATGCGCCCGGGCCTGCTCTACGGCGCCAACGACAATCGCCGTCCGGCCGGCGCAGCCATCGGCGAGTAACGGGTTCCCAAAAGGCAAGCCCTTTCGCAGGGGTTCGGGGGGCGGAGCCCCCGAAGACAGCGGGCTCCGCCCGCACCCGCAAAAGGTCCCGGACCTTTTGAAACCAAGACTTTAGCCCCGCTCGGCGGCTTCCCGGGCGACTTCGCGGAAACCGATGTCGCGGCGGCAGAAGCCTTCCGGCCAGTCGATCCGGGCCACGGCCGCGTAAGCGCGGTCCTTGGCGTCGGTGACGCTGTCGCCCAGCGCCGTGACCGCCAGCACCCGGCCGCCATCGGCGAGCAATTGCCCGCCCTCGGCCCGGGTGCCGGCCTGGAACACGAACACGCCGTCGCCCTCGGCCGCCTCGACGCCCCTTATCACCGAGCCCCGGACCACGGCGCCCGGATAGCCGGCCGCCGCCATCACCACGGTGAGGGCGGCCCGGTGCGCGTCGAATTCGAGCGTGATCCCGGAGAGGTCGCCCTCGCTGGCCGAGAGCAGGGCCGGCACGAGGTCGGAGGCGAGGCGGGGCATCAGAACCTGCGCCTCGGGATCGCCGAAGCGGGTGTTGTACTCGATCAGCTTGGGACCGTCCGCGGTGAGCATCAGGCCGGCATAGAGGATGCCGGTGAACGGGCAGCCGCGCGCCCGCATCCCGGCGAGCGTCGGCATGATGATCTCGGCCATGACCCGGGCCTCGATCTCCGGGGTCACCACCCGGGCCGGGGAATAGGCGCCCATGCCGCCGGTATTGGGGCCGCGGTCGCCGTCGAACACGCGCTTGTGGTCCTGGGCGGTGCCGAGCGGGATGGCCCGGGTGCCGTCGCACAGCGCGAAGAAGCTCGCCTCCTCGCCGAAGAGACATTCCTCGACGACGACCTCGGCGCCGGGCTCTTCGAAGAGCGAGGTGAGGGCGTCCTCGGCCTGGTCCAGGGTCTCGGCGACGGTGACGCCCTTGCCGGCGGCCAGCCCGTCGGCCTTCACGACGATCGGGGCACCCTGCCGGCGGACATAGGCGAGCGCCGGCTCGAGTTCGGTGAACCGCGCGAAGGCGGCGGTGGGGATGCCGCAGGCGGCGCAGAGATCCTTGGTGAAGCCCTTGGAGCCCTCGAGCCGGGCCGCGTCGCGGGTCGGGCCGAAGGTGCGGATCCCGGCGATCTTCAGGTCGTCGACCAGCCCGGCCACCAGCGGCGCCTCGGGCCCGACCACCACGAGGCCGATCGATTCCGCGGTGCAGAAGGCCGCCACCGCGGCGTGGTCGGTGACCTTGAGGTCCGGCAGGTTGGTGCCGTGCCGGGCGGTGCCGGGATTGCCCGGCGCCGTGAACAGGCGGGTACAGAGCGGGCTCTTGGCCAAGCGCCAGGCCAGCGCGTGCTCGCGTCCCCCCGAGCCGATCAGCAGAATGTTCATGCGCGCGCCACCATGGGCCCTGCTTCTGGGCCAAGCGTGCGGACGGGAAAAGGTTTTTTTCGGGCTGTCCCCGCTATGCCGGGATTTCCGCCCCGGCATCGTCCGGTCCCGAAAGCCGGCGGCCGCCGTTCGGGACGATGCCCGCCGCTCAGCAGCCGATGCACACGCTCGTGTTGAGCCCGCCCCGGGGCGCCCGCGCGATCCCGTGCCGGCCGACCCGGCGCCCGCCATAGACGCCGTAGACCGGCGCGTGCGGCTGGAACTGGACGTTGCGCTGGAACTGCTGGTTCAGCGTGTTGTAGTCGGAGACCCGCTGCTGGTTGAGGGTGCGGATCTGGCTCTGCAGGGCGAACGAGGCGTTGGCCGCGTTCGGGTCGTTCGGCTGCACCTGCGCCCGGGCGGCGCCCACCGGGAGGGCGAGCGCCAGGGCGAGGAACGCGCGGGGGAAAGCGCGCATCTGTCTCTCCGTGATCAGGCCTGAATATTGTCCATCCCATCGACGCATCCAGGCTCGATCAGGTTCCTGGCCGCGTCAACCCGGCACGACCGGCGTCTTGGTCTGCGACAGGGCGTCGATCTGCTTGGGATCCAGCCCGGTATGGGCCTGCACCAGGGGATGCGGGGTCAGCGCCAGCCACTGGTTCAGCGAGATGTCGGCGTAGCGCGGGCTCTTGAACATCTCCAGGAAGGTCAGCGTCGTGTCGCCGGTATTCTCGATGTAGTGGCCCATGGCGTAGGGCACGTAGCCGACGTCGCCGGCCTGGTAGTCGAAGGTGCGGGCCTTCGATTCCGAGCCGAACACCGTCATCCGGCCCTTGCCCGAGAGGTAGTACTGCCACTCGTCGCTGTTGGGGTGCCAGTGCAGCTCGCGCAGCCCCCCAGGCTCGACCTCGACCAAGGCCGCCGCGATCGTCACCGAGGCCGGGAACACCGTGGAATCGGTGATGCGCACGCGCCCGCTCCTGGTGCGGATCGGCTCCTGCGCCAGCATCCGGTGGCTGAAGGTCTTCGGGACATCGCCGGCGCCGCCCATCTTGTCGGCCGCGAGCGGGCCGGGCGTCGGTCCGGGGAAGATGTAGAGTTCCTTCTCGGGGATCTTGGCCAGCGCGCTCTCGGGCACGCCGAGGTTCTTGGCCAGGATGTCCCGCGGGGTGTGGGCCAGCCAGTCGGTCAGCAGGAAGGTCGAATCCTCCGAGAAGCCGCCGTCGTCGAACACCAGCAGGAACTCGCAGCCGTCGACCCCGTCGGCGGCGAGCCCCTGGATCGAATGCGGGATGCCGCCCGGGAAGTACCAGAGGTCGCCCTCGCCGACATCGTCCGCGAAGGTGCGCCCGTCCTGGTCGACCGCGGTGATCCGGGCCTTGCCCTTGATCATGTAGGCCCACTCGGCCTCCTTGTGCCAGTGCATCTCGCGGACCACGCCGGCCTTGAGCCGCATGTTGACCCCGGCCATGGCCTTGGAGATCGGCAGCTCGCGCACCGTGGTCTGGCGCGCCCAGCCGCCCTCTTCCAGGCGCATGTGGCTGTCGCTGAACGACCATTTCAGGTTCGGCATCGTGCCGTGGTCGGTGGCCGGCGGCGCCTGGGTGAAGGGCTCCTCGGCGGCCCGGGGATCGTTGGTCGGGCCCAGGATGTCGGCGCCCTTGGAGCCGCGCCGGGGCAGGGGGGCGGCAGGAGCGGGGGCGGTCTGGGCCAGGGCGGGGGATGCCATCATCGCACCGCCGGCGGCGGCGATCATGGAGCGCCGGGAGATCTCGGTCATCGCGTCTCGGTCTGTTGAAGCGCGCCGTCGAAGCGGGGACCGGTTCGGCGTCCGCGCGGTGGAACACGGGCGCGGAGCCAGGCTCGCTCGCCCCACGATCGGGCCGCTCCGGCTCCGTCGCGAGGGTAACCGGCCGGTTCAGCGGAGGATCCAGCACATGATCGTGCGCTGCGGCATCTCGCCCGGACCCCGGGCGTGGTCTATGAATTGAATACGATATTGGATGTGCTCCGGTCGGCGGGCGCCGGCCGCAGGGCGGGGCGCCTCTGCGACGGAGGACGTTCGGCGCGACCCGAGGACCAGGATGGCGGACCGGGACAGTTCAGCCGCGCGCGAGGCCGGCGGCCCCGCGCGACGCGGCCGCCTGTGGGTCGGCCTGCTGGCGCTGGCGGGAATCGGGCTCCTGGGCTACCGCCACTGGCCGGACCCGTCCCGGGCGGCGACCCCGCCGTCCCAAACGGCCCCGAAACCCCAGACCGTGCGGGTCGCCAAGGCCCAGCGGGCCTCCGACACGCTCAGCCTCACCCAGACCGGCACCGCTCAGGCCTTCGACACGGCGAGCCTCTATCCCCGGGCCACCGGCTACATCGTCGAGCGCAAGGTCGATATCGGCTCGCACGTGAAGAAGGGCGACCTGCTGTTCCGGATCAGCGCGCCGGATCTCGACCAGCAGCTCGTCCAGGCGCAGGCGCAGGTGCTGCAATTGCAGGCGGCGCTGATCCAGGCGCGCGCGATGGTCGACCAGGCCGAGGCCAACCGCCACCTCGCGGACGTGACCAACCGGCGGACCTCGACGCTTGCCGGCACCGGCGCCGAGACCCGGCAGAATGCCGACACGTCGCAGGCCGGGGTTCTGGCGCAGAGCGCCAACGTCGATGCGGTCAAAGCGGCCGTGAAGGTCGCGGAGGCCAACATCGCCGCCCAGGAGGCCCAGGTCGCCCGGCTCAAGGTGCTGACGGGCTTCGAGGAGATCCGGGCGCCGTTCGACGGGGTCGTGACCACCCGCAACACCGATGTCGGCGACGCGGTCACGGCGGACACCAATACGGGTGCGCCATTGCTGACGCTGGCCCGGGACGACGTGCTGCGCCTGGCGGTGAACGTGCCGCTCTACGCGGCCGACGGCGTCCGCGACGGCCTGGAGGCCAAGGCCGAGGTGGCGCAGCTCCCCGGGAAGGTCTTCCCCGGCCGGGTCTCGCGCTCGTCGACGACCCTGCTCCACGCCTCCCGCACCCTGGTGACGCAGGTCGACATCCCCAACCCCGACCGCGCCCTCCAGGCCGGCCTCTACATCACCCTGACGCTGGCGATCCCGCGGGTCTCCCCCGCCGTGACGGTGCCGAGCGACGCCCTGATCTTCGACCAGAACGGCACCCGGGTGGCGGTGGTGGAGGCGGGCCAGGACGGGAGCCGGCGGGTGCGGATGCGCCCGGTCACGATCTTCCGCCAGACCGGGTCCACGCTGGAGCTGCGCACCGGCCTCGACGGCGGCGAGCAGGTCGTGGTCGGGCCGCCAGCCTCATTGCGCGACGGCGACGCGGTCGCCCTGCGGGCGGAGGGCAAGGCCGGGACGTGAGGAGCGGCCGGGCTGCGGGTCCCGCCCTCGGTCCGTCGCCGTACGAACCGCACAGCTTGAGGCCAGCTAAAGCGAAGATAAGCCGCCCGACTCGGGGCATTGCGCGGGTATTCTGTCCGGCAGCCCCCAAGATCCACCCTTTTCGTCCGGATCAAGAGAGCGGGTTCCATCGCAATGGCAGTCAAACTCCTGGGATTGCTGACCGCTATACTGGGCTTAGCCCTGATCGGCTTCGGATACAAGCTTGCGTCGGTCGGCGGATCGGCATTCTACGTCTGGATCGGCCTCGGCCTGCTCGCCGCCGGGATCCAGCTCGCCCGGCGCCGCCAGAGCGGGTTCTGGCTCTACGCGCTCACCCTGGCGGCCGCCTTCGCCTGGACGATCCAGGAGGTCGGCTTCGACAAGTGGCAATGGATCCCGCGCGGCGCGCTGATCCTGTTCCTCGGCCTGCTGCTGTCCCTGCCGTTCGTGCCGGGGGGCTTGCGGAATGCACCGCACGACCCGTGGGCGCCGAGCCTGCGGAACGGCCCGCTGGCCCTGCGCGCCGTCGTGGCGCTCCTTGCGATCCTGGGCGTCGCGGCCTGGTTCGTCGATCCGGTGGAGACGAAGGGCAGCCTGCCGAAGGTCGCGCAGGCCGGCAACGCCGCCATCGACCCGAGCGGCGTCCCCTATCCGGCCGACGACTGGGTCGCGTATGGCGGCACCAATCTGGGCCAGCGCTACTCGGCGCTGAAGGACATCGATACCGGCAACGTCCGGACCCTCAAGGTCGCCTGGGAGCACCATACCGGCGACCTGCGCGAGGGCGACAGCAAGGATTCGAAGGAATACACCTTCGAGGCAACGCCCATCAAAGTGAACGGGCTGCTGTATCTCTGCACCCCGCACAGCATCGTCCAGGCGCTGGAGCCGGAGACCGGCAAGCTGGTCTGGGCCTTCGATCCCAAGATGCAGCGGGACGCCCAGTACCAGCACCAGACCTGCCGCGGCGTGTCCTACAACGACTCGGCCAGTTACGTGCCGCCGGCCGAGGCCGATCCGGCCACCGCCCAGGCGGCCGCGGCGGCCATCGCCGAATGCCCGCGCCGGATCATCGCGGCCTCGGTGGACGCCAAGCTCTACGCCCTGAACGCCGATACCGGCGCCCCGTGCAGGAGCTTCGGCACCGACGGCGCGGTGGACCTGAAGGCGCAGATGCCCGGCCTGCAGCGGGCGACCTACCAGCAGACCTCGGCGCCGCTGGTGACCCGGGACCTCGTGATCCTCGGCAGCGCCATCGCCGACAATTACTACGAGACCAACCCGTCGGGAGCGATCCGCGCCTACGACGTGCGCACCGGCGCGATCGTGTGGAAGTTCGACGCCGGCAAGCCCGACGACACCGCGCCGCTCAAACCGGGCGAGCTCTACGAGCCGAACTCGGCGGTGGCCTGGACCCAGCTCTCGGCCGACGAGGGGTTGGGCCAGGTCTACGTGCCGTTCGGCAACCGCTCGCCCGACCAGGTCGGCGTGTCCCGGTCCAAGACGGACGAGGCCTTCATCGACGCCCTGGCGGCTCTCGACCTCAAGACCGGCCGGCTGATCTGGAAGTTCCAGACCGCGTATCATGACCTGTGGGACCGGGATAACCCGTCCCAGCCGGTGCTGCTGACCCTGCCGCACAAGGGTGAAGCGGTGCCGGCGATCCTGATCCCGACCAAGATCGGCAACATCTGGGTCCTGGACCGCCGCACGGGCGAGCCGATCGTGCCGGTGGAGCAGATGAAGGTCTCCACCCAGACCGACATCCCGGGCGAGACCCTGTCGCCGGTCCAGCCGATGTCGGCGCTGAACTTCACCCCGGCGCCGCTCACCGAGGCGGCCATGTGGGGCACGACGCCGTTCGACCAGATCCAGTGCCGCATCGCGTTCCGGTCGAACCGCTACGACGGCAACCCGTTCACGCCGCCCCAGGCGTCGGGCGGCTCGATCGTCTGGCCGGGCAATATCGGGGTGTTCAACTGGGGCTCCGTGGCCGTCGATCCGGTCAACCACTGGATGATCGCGACGCCGCAATACCTACCCTACATCTACCAGCTGTACCGGCGCCCCGCGGGCGAGCCGAACAAGCGGCTGTTCTCGACCGATCCGGAATCCAAGCCCGGCAACGAGAATCTCGGCGGCCCCTACGCGGTGTCGATCGCCCATATGCGCTCGGCCCTCGGCGTGCCCTGCAACGCGCCGCCCTGGGGCGTGCGGGTCGGGGTGAACCTCGCGGACGGCACCACGGCGTGGAAGCACCGCAACGGCACGGTGGCGGGCCAGAAGGTCGCCGGCCTCGCCGTGCCGATCCCGTTCGAGATGGGCATGCTGGCCCATGGCGGCACCCTGACCACGGCCGGCGGCGTCGCCTTCGCGGGCGCCACCCTCGACGACCTGATCCGCGGCTACGACATGCAGACTGGCGAGACCCTCTGGTCCATGAAGCTGCCCGCGGGCGGCCAGGCGACGCCGATGACCTACCGGGGCAAGGACGGGAAGCAATACGTGGTGATCGCCGCCGGCGGCCACGGCTCGCTCGGCACCACGCCGGGCGACTCGGTCATCGCTTACCGGCTCGACTGAGCGGAGATTCCAAAGGGCTGAGCCCTTTGGCGGGGTATCGGGGCAGAGCCCCGATGATGCAGGGCTCTGCCCTGCACCCGCACACGGTCACAGACCTTGTGAATCCGACAGCTTCGCCCGCGCATCCGTGCGGGCGAGGCGGGCCAGCAGGTACTCGATCTCGGCCTTGGCCTGCGGGGTGAGCGCCTGGGACGGCTTGCGCTGGGCGTCAGACGAAAAAATCCCCCGGCGCTGGAACACGTATTTGCGCACGGCGAGCCCCAGCGGGCCCTGCTGCTGCTCGTAGCGCAGGTAGGGCAGGTGGGCGTCGAACAGGTCGTGGGCTGCGTCGCGCTCGCCGGCCCGACCGAGGCGGACCACGTCGACCAGCATCTCCGGGAAGGCGTAGCCGGTATTGGCCCCGTCGGCCCCGCGCTCGGTCTCGAAATCCAGGAACAGGCCGCCATTGCCGACCAGGATCGCGATGTGGCGCATCGAGCCGTCGGCCTCGAAGCCCCGCAGGGTCGAGATCTTCTCCAGCCCCGGCCAGTCCTCGTGCTTGAGCATCACGCAGGACGGGTTCTCGGACACGATCCGGCGGATCACGCCCGGGGTCATCTGGACCGAGAAGGTGAGGGGGTAATCCTGCAGGACGAAGGGCACGTCCGGCCCGATCGCCTCGACGGCGTTGCGGTAATAGCCGACCACCTGGTCGTCGGTGCGCAGGGTGTTCGGCGGCGCGATCATCACGCCGGCCGCGCCCATCGCCATCACCTCGCGGGCGAGCGCCCGCATGGCCGCGAAGCCCGGCGCCGTCACGCCGACGATCACCGGCAGCCGGGTGCGCCCGAGGACCTGCTTCGCGACGGCGAGCCCTTCGTCATGGTCGAGCTTGCCCGCCTCGCCGAGCTGGCCGAGGATGGTCAGGCCGTCGACGCCCGCGGCCCCGAAAAAGTCGGTCATCCGGTCGAGGGAGACCGCGTCGATCCGGCCGTCCGGATGGAACGGCGTCGGGGCGATCGGCACGACGCCGCGGAGATCGCTGGTGAGGGGCATGCCGGTTCTGTCCTCCGTCGCGCGGCAAGGGGGCAGCCGAGGGGGCGGCCGCGCGGGCGGGGATCATAGGACATCCCGCGGAAAGGTGGTCGCCGGCTGAGCCAAAAAAATCCGGCGCCGTCAGGGCCGGGCCTCGGCCGGCCGGACGACCGGCTGCTGCCCGGCGCGGGGGCGGGCGGCCCGACCGGAGCGCCCGGCCAGGGCCACCGAGCCCTGCTGCAGGGCGATGAAGGCGAAGAGCAGCAGGCCGGTGGCGATCTTGGTCCACCAGCTCGACAGGGTCCCGTCGAAGGTGATCGCCGTCTGGATCAGGCCGCCGATCATCACGCCGAGGAACGTGCCCAGGATGCCGCCCTGGCCGCCGGTGAGCAGCGTGCCGCCGATCACCACGGCGGCGATGGCGTCGAGCTCGACGCCCACCGCCGAGAGCGGGGTGCCCGAGGCGGTGTCGAGGGAGAACACGATCCCGGCGAGCGCCGCGAGCAGGCTCGACAGGGCGTAGATCGCGATGGTGTTGCGCCCGACCCGCACGCCCATCAGCGCGGTGGTGTGGCGGCTGCCGCCCAGCGCGTAGACGGTGGCGCCGAAGCGCGTGGCATGGAGCAGCACCCCGCCCACCAGGAAGACGGCCAGCATCACCCCCGCCGTCAGGGTCAGGCGCCCGCCGCCGGGCAGGCTCAGGGACAGGTCGGCCACCGCGCTGTAGAGGGGCGCGTTGATCGGGACCGACTCGGTGGAGAGCAGGAAGCCCGCGCCCCGGGCCAGGAACATGCCGGCCAGGGTCACGATGAAGGGCGGCATCTCGAAGACGTGGATCAGCGCGCCCATCGCGGCGCCGAACAAGGCGGCGGCCCCGAGCACGATCGCGAAAGCGGCGAGCGGCGGGATCCCCCAGCGCTCGATGGCGAGCGCGAGGAACACCGTGGTGAACCCGACCACCGAGCCGACCGAGAGGTCGATGCCGCCCGAGATGATCACGAAGGTCGTGCCGACCGCGACGATGCCCAGGAAGGCGCTGTCGGTGAGCAGGTTGCCGACCACCCGGGTGGTCAGGAAGGCGGGGAACTGCGTCGCGCAGAGGCAATAGCCGGCCGCGAACAGGAGCGCGGCGACCAGGACCGGAAGGTTGCGGCTCATCACGGCTTCCGCAGCAGCAGGGTCAGGCCCGAGAGGCGGGGCGACTGGAGCAGGAGCACCGCCAGCACCACCGCCGCCTTGACCACGAGGTTCAGTTCCGGCGGCAGGCCGGAGAGCAGAATTCCGGTGTTCATCGCCTGGATGATGAAGGCGCCGAGCACCGCCAGCCACAGGCTGAACCGCCCGCCGAGCAGGGATGAGCCGGCCACCACCACGGCCAGGATCGCGTCGAGCTCCAGCCACAGGCCGGCATTGTTGGCGTCCGCGCCCAGGATGTCGGCGGCCGCGACCACGCCGGCCAGCGCCGCGCAGAGGCCGCTCCAGGCATAGACCGCCACCGTCACCGACCGTGTGTCGATGCCGGCGAGCGCGCTGGCCCGGGCATTGCCGCCGGTCGCCTCGATCATCAGGCCGAGCGCCGAGCCGCGCACCAGGGCGAGCGTCAGGAGGAGCATGACGAGGACCAGCACCACCGGCATCGGCACGCCGAGCAGGGCTCCCCCGCCCAGGAAAGCGAGATCGGGCGACGTGAAGGTGACGATGCGCCCCTCGGTGATCAGCTGGGCGATGCCCCGGCCGGCGACCATCAGGATCAGGGTGGCGACGATCGGCTGGATCCGCAGGCTCGCCACCAGGAAGCCGTTCCACAGCCCGCAGGCGAGCCCGGTGCCGAGGGCGGCGGCGAGGACCACCGGGAGGGGATAGCTGTCCGCGAGGCTGGCCGCGACCGCGCCCGCGATGGCCATCACGGCGCCCACCGACAGGTCGATGCCGCCGGTGGCCACCACCAGCACCATGCCGAGCGACAGGAGCGCCACCGGCGCGCCGCGGTTGAACACGTCGACCAGGCTGCCGAACAGGCGCCCGTCCTGGAGATGCACCGCGAGGAATTGCGGCGAGGCGAGCCGGTCGGCCAGGAGCACGGCCGCGAAGGCGAGGAGCTGGGGCGCTCCGGAGCGAAGGACGCGCATCAGGCGGGTTCCGGGACCGGGGCGGGCGCTGCCTCGGCAGCGATCGCCCGGAGGATGGCGGTGAGGTCGACCGCGCTGCCGGCGAGCTCGGCCACCTGGGCCCGGTCGCGCATCACGATCACCCGGTCGGAATAGGTCACGATCTCCTCGAGCTCCGAGGAGATCACCAGGAGGGCGAGCCCCTCGTCGCAGAGCCGGCGGATCAGCCGGATGATCTCCGCATGGGCCCCGACATCGATGCCGCGGGTCGGCTCGTCGAGGATCAGCAGGCGCGGCTCGGTGGCGAGCCAGCGCGCCAGCAGCGCCTTCTGCTGGTTGCCCCCGGACAGGAGCCCGATCGGCCGCTCCGGATCGGGCGGGCGGATGTCGAGCATCGCGATGAAATCGCGGGCGATCTTGTCCTGGGCCGCCCGGCCGAGGGGCCGGAACGGGCCGCGCCGGGCCTGCAGGGCCAGCACGATGTTCTCCCGCACCGTCAGGTCGGCGACGATGCCCTCGGTCTTGCGCTCCTCCGGGCAGTAGCCGAACCGGTGGCGCAGGGCGTCCCGGGGTCCGCCGATCTGGACCGGCTTGCCGTCGAGCCGGATGCGGCCGCGATCGGCCCGCTCGGCCCCGAACAGCAGGCGGGCGGTCTCCGTTCGGCCCGAGCCGAGGAGGCCCGCGAGGCCCACCACCTCGCCGCTGCCCACCGTGAGGTCGATGGGCTGGAGGTAGCCGGCCTTGCCGAGCCCTTCCGCCTGCAGGACCGGCGTCCCGGATCCGGCGCGGGCCGGCCGGTCCGCCTGCTCCACGCGCGCCTCGGTCTCGGCGAGGTCGTGGCCCAGCATCGTGTGCACGAGCTCGATGCGCGGGAAGCGCGCGGTCTCGCGCTCCGTCACCAGCCGGCCGTTGCGCAGGACCGTGATCCGGTCGGTGATCGCGTAGACCTGCTCCAGGAAGTGGGTCACGAAGACGATGCCGATCCCCCGCTCGGCGAGGCGGCGCATCACGCCGAACAGCACCGTGACCTCATGGGTGTCGAGGCTCGCGGTCGGCTCGTCGAGGATCAGCGCCCGGGCCGAGAGATCCACCGCCCGGGCGATCGCCACGAGGTGCTGCACCGCCACCGGGTAGCGTCCCAGCGGCGCGCCGACATCGATCGACAGGCCGAAATCCGCGAGCAGCGCGACCGCGCGCCGGCGCATCTCCCGGTTGCGCACGAGGCCGAACCGGGTCGGCTCGCGGCCGAGGAACAGGTTCTGGGCCACGGTGAGGTTCGGCAGCAGGCCGACCTCCTGGTAGACCGTGGCGATGCCGGCCCGCGCCGCGGCTTCCGCCGAGCGCGGGGCGATCGGCTCGCCGTCGAGCCAGACCTCGCCGGCATCGCGCCGGACGACGCCGGTCAGGGTCTTGATGAAGGTCGATTTGCCGGCGCCGTTCTCGCCGAGGAGGGCGTGGATCTCTCCCCGGCGCAAGGTGAAGTCGACCCCTGCGAGGGCCTGGTGCCCGGCAAAGCTCTTCGAGAGCCCACGGACGGTGAGCAGGACGGAATCGGACACGATGCGATCGCAGAGGTCGAGCGGCGCGGGGCGCGTCAGTAGCCGAGGTTCTTCTTGCTGTTGTAGACCTTCATCGGGTCATCGGCGGCGGTGTAGAGCTTCGACTCGGTCTGGATCCACTTGGGCGGGACGGTGCCCTTCTCCTTGTAGGCCTTGAGCGCGTCGAAGGCGGGGCCGGCCATGTCGGGAGTGAGCTCGACGGTGGCGTTGGCCTCGCCGGCGGCCATCGCCTTGAAGATGTCGGGCACGGCGTCGATCGAGACCGTCAGGATCTCCTTGCCGGGCTTCAGGCCGGCCTCCTTCATCGCCTGGATGGCGCCGACCATCATGTCGTCGTTGTGCGCGTAGACCGCGCAGATCGCGCGGCCGCCCTCCGCCTTGATGAAGCTCTCCATCACCTCCTTGCCCTTGGCCCGGGTGAAGTCGCCGGTCTGGCTGCGCACGAGCTTGATGTTGGCGTGGGGCGCGATGGCGGCGTCGAAGCCCTTCTTGCGGTTGGTGGCGACGCTGGCGCCGACCGTGCCCTGGAGCTCGACCACGTTGCAGGGCTTGTCGCCGACCGTCTTGGTCAGCCAGGTGCCGGCGACCCGGCCCTCCTCGACGCTGTCGGAGGTGACGGCGGTCAGGTAGAGGTCCTTGCCGGCGGGATCGATGTCGCGGTCGAGCAGGATCACCGGGATCTTCGCGTCGCGCGCTTCCTTGAGCACGGAATCCCAGCCGGTGGCGACCACCGGGGCGAGCAGGATCCCGTCGACCCCTTGCGCCACGAAGGACCGGATCGCCTTGATCTGGTTCTCCTGCTTCTGCTGCGCGTCGGCGATCTTGACGGTGATGCCGCGCTTCTTGGCCTCGTCCTTGGTCACGGTGGTCTCGGCGGCGCGCCAGCCGGATTCGGAACCGATCTGCGAGAACCCGACGGTCAGCGAGGCCGCCTGGGCCCCGCCGGCCCACGCGAGAAGCGCGCCCGCGAGCATGGCCTTGATGGAAATGGTCCCTCTCATCGACGTCCCCCCGTTCGAATGTTTCCGCCGCCTCTTCAGGACGATCGGTCGGCATATGTATGACATATGCGCGACGCGTTGAACAGCCGCATCCCTCGGGTTGCCGACTGCGCTGCCAAGTCCCGGAGCGCGGCGCTATTCGCACCGGCCTATCGGCCGCGCGACCGGTAGAACAGCACTCTATCTCAGTCTCTTGTGGTCGTTGACTGATGTCGAGGCCCCGAATGCCGCCTGCCAGCATCGGGCCGGCGAGGTGCGCTTTTCACCCTTACCGCCGCACGTTTTGGAAGCCGGGTTGGTGCGCCGGCGCCGGTTTCCCGGCTGACGGGGGCCGGCGATTCGCCGTGCGACCCACCGTGTAGGATGACAATTGTATGAGTTTACGGCGCGTGGGCTCGATCGCTGCTGGGACGGTGCGAACCGGTGATGGGCCTGGAGCGCTGCCCGTGCCGCCCCTCAGCTGGGGCGAACGGCCCGGCAAACAACAAAAACCCTGCCCGAGCGGGCAGGGTTCTCGTCGTTCGAGCCATCGGACGCGGGGAGCCGGACGGCAAAGATCCGCCCGGCCCGCCGGGCTCAGCCCAGGAGCTTGTCCAGGGTGATCGGCATCTCGCGCACCCGCACGCCGGTGGCGTGCCAGACCGCGTTGGCGATGGCGCCGACCGTGCCGGTGATGCCGATCTCGCCCACGCCCTTCACGCCGAGCGTGTTCACCACGGAATCGTCCTCGTGGACCAGGATCGCTTCCATGGCCGGGATGTCGGCATTCACCGGCAGATGGTACTCGGCGAGGTTGTCGTTGAGGAAGCGGCCGGTGCGCGGGTCCATCTCGGCCCGCTCGTGCAGGGCGAAGGACAGGCCCCAGATCATCCCGCCGTAATACTGGCTCTGGACCAGCCGGGGGTTGATCACCCGGCCGGCCGCGAAGGCGCCGACCAGCCGGCTCACCCGGATCTGGCCGAGATCGGGATCGACCTTCACCTCTGCGAAGACCGCCCCGTGGGCATGCATCGCGTAGGATTTCTGCGCCGCCGGGTCGGCGCCGGCCTTGCCCTGGCCCTCGATGCTGGCCCGCCCGGCCCGCTTCAGGATGTCGGCGAACGCCTCGCTGCGGCTCGGGTCGTCGCGCCGGGTCAGGCGCCCGTTTGCGGCGGTGACGCCGGCATTGCCCGCGCCGTAGAGCGGGGAGGCCGGGTCGTCGGTGGCGAGCTTCGCCAGCTGGGCGATCACGTCCTGGGAGGCCGCGTGGATCGCGTTGCCGGCGGTGGCGGTGTGGCCGGAGCCGCCCGCGATGCCGGCATTGGGCAGGTCCGAGGAGCCCATCCGGAAGGTCAGCGCCTCCATCCCGATCCCGAGCCCGTCGGCGGCGATCTGGGCCAAGGCCGTCCAGGCGCCCTGGCCCATGTCGATCGCCCCGAGCTCCACCGTGCCGGTGCCGTCGGCGCGGATCTCGGCCCGGGCCATGCCCTCGAAGATCAGGGCCGGGAAGGTGGCGGTGCCCATGCCGGTGCCGACGAGGAAGCCGTCCTTGTCCCGGGTCTGGCGAGGCCGGAGCGGGCGCCCGGCCCAGCCGAACGCCTCGGCGCCGCGCCGGTAGCACTCGCGCAGGGCCTTGGAGGAGAACGGCTTTCCGGTGATCGGCTCGACCTCGGCGTAGTTGGCGAGGCGGAACTCCAGCGGGTCCATGCCGAGTTCGTGCGCCATCTCGTCGAGCGCGCTCTCCAGGGCCGCGCTGCCGCTGGCCTCGCCGGGCGCCCGCATGAACAGGGGCGTGCCGGTATCGAGCCGCACCGCCTCGTGCCGGATGGCGATGGCCGGGCTGGCGTAGAGGGTGCTGGTCGCCCGGCCGGCCGGCTCGAAGAAGTCGTCGAAGCTCGACGAGGCGGTCAGAATGTGGTGGTCCAGAGCCGTGAGCTTGCCGGCCGCGTCGGTGCCGAGCCGCAGCGTCTGCCGGGTCGGGCCGCGATGACCCATCGGGCCGTACATCTGCGACCGGGTCGGCACGAGCTTGACCGGCCGCCCGACCATCCGGGCCGCCATGCAGGCGAGCACCTGCGGCCCCGAGGGCACGCCCTTCGAGCCGAAGCCGCCGCCGAGATAGGGGCTCTCGATCTGGATTTCGTCGGGCCGGATCCCGAACAGCCCGGCGAGCCGTCCCTGCGAGATCGCCAGGCCCTGGGTCGGCATGTGCAGGGTCAGCCGGTCGCCGTCCCACTGGGCCAGGGCCGCGTGGGGCTCCATGGCGTTGTGGTACTGGGCCGGCGTCTCGTAGGTGGCCGCGATGGTGCTCGCGGCGGCGGCGAGGCCCGCCTCGACGTCGCCGTCGCTCTCGGCCGGGGGCGCGCCGACGCCGACCGCATCCGGGGTGAACACGTCGCCCGCGTCGAGGCCGATGCGCGGCGTCTCGGTCTCGTAGGTCGGCGCCAGCAGCCGCGCGCCCTCGGTGGCGGCCTCCAGCGTCTCGGCGATCACCACGGCGATCGGCTGGTTGGCGTAGCGGACCCGGTCGTTCTGCAGCAGGTCGAGGCGAAAGATGAACGGCCCGGCCTTGGCGTCCGGGTCCTGGGCGAGCTTCGGCGCGTTCTCCGGGGTCATCACCGCGACGACGCCCGGATGGGCCTCGGCGGCGGCCCGGTTCAGGCCGGTGACCCGGCCCTTGGCGATCCGGGCGACGCAGAGCGCCGCGTGCAGCGTGCCGGGGGGCAGGTTGTCGGCGGAGAACCGGGCCTGGCCGGTCACCTTGAGGGGGCCGTCCCGCCGGGTCAGCGGCTGGCCGATGCTGGAGCCGTGGCGAGTGCCAGCGGCGGCGTTCTGGGGTGTGGCGGTCGCGGTCATGCGGTCTGTCCTCAGACGATGCCGAACGGGGAGGCGGGAAGAGCCGGGATCCGCGCGGGGGTCCCGGCGGCGGCCAGCGTCAGCGCCCGGACCGCGACGCGGCGGGCGAGCTCGATCTTGAAGGCGTTGGCCTCGCCGGTGGGTTTGGCACCGTCCAGCGCCAGGGCGGCGGCCCGGGCATAGGCCTCGGGGGAGGGCGCCTGGCCGGCGAGCGCGGCCTCAGCCGCCTCCACCCGCCAGGGCTTGAGCGCCAGCCCGCCGAAGGCGAGCCGGGCCCGGCCGATTTTTGCGCCGTCGAGCGTGAGGGCCGCTGCCGCCGAGACCACCGCGAAGGCGTAAGAGGTGCGGTCGCGGACCTTGAGATAGCGGGCATGGCCCTGGAACGCGGCGGCCTCGGGGGGCAACCGCAGGGCGGTGATCAGCTCGGCCGGGCGCAGCGCCGTCTCGCGCTCGGGATGGTCGCCGGGCAGGTTGTGGAACGCGGTGAGCGGCACTTCCCGGGCGCCGTCCGGCCCGGCGATCTCGACTACGGCGTCGAGGGCGGCGAGCGGCACGCAGAAATCGGACGGGTTGGTGGCGATGCAGTGCTCGCTCCAGCCCTGGACGGCGTGGATGCGGGTGGCGTGCCCCAGGGCCGCGCAGCCGGAGCCCGGCGCGCGCTTGTTGCAGGGCGAGACCGCGTCGGTGAAGAACGGGCAGCGGGTCCGCTGCATCAGGTTGCCGCCCGCCGTGGCGGCGTTGCGCAGCTGCGCCGAGGCGCCGGCCAGCAGGGCCTCGGCCACCATCGGGTAGGTCTTCGCGAAGGCCGGGTCGTGCGCGAGGTCGCTGTTGCGCACCAGGGCGCCGATCCGGGTACCGCCGTCCGGCAGCGTCTCGATGCTGGAGAGACCCGGCAGCCGGGTGATGTCGACGATCCGGGCCGGGGCGGTGACGCCGCCCTTCATCAGGTCGACCAGGTTGGTGCCGGCGGCGAGATAGGCGGTGTCGGGACGCTGCCCGGCCGCGACGGCCTCCGGCAGGCTCGCCGGGCGGATGTAGTCGAAGTTCCTCACGCCGCGTCCTCCCGGTGCTCGTTCTGGGCCGCAGCGTCCTGCACCGCGTCCAGGATGCCGGCATAGGCGCCGCAGCGGCAGAGGTTGCCGCTCATGCCCTCGCGGATGCGCTCGGGATCGGTGCCGGCATGGCCCTCGCGGATCAGGCCGACCGCGCTCATGATCTGGCCGGGGGTGCAGAACCCGCACTGGAAGCCGTCATGGGCGATGAAGGCGGCCTGGACCGGATGCAGCCGGTCGCCCTCGGCCAGCCCCTCGATGGTCAGGATCTCGGCGCCGTCGAGGCTCACGGCGAGCGTCAGGCAGGCGTTGATCCGCCGCCCGTCCACCAGCACCGTGCAGGCGCCGCACTGGCCGCGGTCGCAGCCTTTCTTGGCGCCCGTCAGGCCGAGACGTTCGCGCAGGAGGTCGAGGAGGGTGACGCGCGGATCGTCGAGGGCGATCTCGCGGGCCTGCCCATTCAGGGTGAGCCTGAGGGGAATGGTCATGCTGGGTCCCGGCTGGCAAAGGCTGGAACCGTTACAGATAGCCGGCACCCCGCCCCCGGCGAGGCCCGGGGCGGGTATTATGTGCGCCAGCTCACAGGCCGGTACGCCTGCGCCGATCCGCTTACTTGACCGTCACCTCGGAGACGGACTTGAGCACCGTCTTGCCCTTCCCGGTCTTGATCTCCACGGCGGGCTCGTCCTTCGAGGCCTCGCGCTTGACCGTGTTGCCCTTGATGGTCTTCTCGACGTCCTTGGTGTGGACCTTGGTCACCGCGCCCTCGACGGTGCCCTTGCCCCATTTGTAGGTGACGTCGTCCCCGGTCTTCACCTTCGCCTTGCTCATCGCGCACTCCATCGTCTGGTGCGGGAGAAGGCCGCCGGGGGCGGGGGCGTTCCCGGGCTTCCACGGCCGGGATGCCGCAGGTCCGGGCGCGGTGCCGAAAGCGATGCGGCTCAGGATGCCGTCGCCTGGGCTCCCGCGGGCCGCGTCCCGTCGGACGCTGATGGGGAAGGCCTTATGCGCCGGCCTGATCGGCACGTGTACCGACAGTCGAACACCCAACCGTGTCAGTCCGGGGCCGCGAAGCGGAGCCCGGGAATGACGGGGCGATTCAGACGTGCCCGTCCCATCACCGACCGGAGAGGCGGTCCGAGACGCGGCGAGCAGGCCTCAGCGCCCGACTTCCCCGCGCAACGCCGCGACCATCGCCTCTACCGTGGCCTGGGCGGTGTCGCCGAGGTCGATGTCGGTCTCGCCGGCGGTGACGAGGCCGCGCTCCTCCAGCTCCTTCACGCCCGCCGGGTCGGCCTCGTGGCCGGCGCCGTCCTTGCGGATGACCGAGGTGACCCGCTCGCCGCTGACGAGGCGGTGATAGGCCGCGAAGGCGAAGATCGAGAGCGCCTTGTCGGAGAGTCCGTTCACATCGTCGGCCATGGTGCCATCCTTCGAGACGGGGGATTGACGGAACGCCGCCCGGCGCCGACGGGTCCGGGGGCGGGCGGGGGTGCGACGATCCGGTGCGACGACAGGGGCGACGACGGATGCGCCGCCGGAGGCTAGAGCGCGTGCCGCCGCGAGGGGCGCCGGTTCGGCGTCAGCGCGCGCGTCGGATCGCGGTCCCGGAGCCGGGCCGGCAGCTCCGCGTCGCCCTGAGACCGCCTTCCTGCTAATCTGCCGCCGCCCATGACCGCACAGACCGATCAGACCGCAGTGGAACCCAGCCCCGACGCGCCCGCGGATCCCGCCGCGCCCAGACTCGCGCCGCCCGATCTCGGCGACCGCCTGCGCCAGCAGGTGATCCTGTCCGAGTTCGGCGTCGAGGCCCTGCGCGGCACCGATGTCGACCACCTGCTGCAGCGGGCCGCGGAGCTGTGCGCGCAGGGGATGGGGGCCGAGTTCTGCAAGGCGCTGGAATACCGCCGGGGCGAGGACACGCTGCTGGTGCGCGCCGGCGTCGGCTGGGGCCCGGAGGTGATCGGGCAGGCCCGGGTCGGGGCCGACCTCGCCTCCCCGGCCGGCTTCGCCCTCAAGACCGGCCGGCCGGTGATCTCGAACCATCTCGCCGAGGAAACCCGCTTCCGCACGCCCGAGCTGATGGCCGAGTACGGCATCCGCCGGGCGATCAACGTGCTGATCGAGAACCGGGACGGGGCCTTCGGGGTGCTCGAGGTGGACGACACCCGCGAGGGCATGTTCGAGGAATCCGACATCGCCTTCATGCAGGGCTTCGCCAACCTGCTCGGCGGCGCGATCGAGCGCCAGCGCACCGAGAGCCTGCTGCGCGCGGCACTGGCCCGGCAGGATCTCCTCGCCCGCGAGATGAGCCACCGAGTCAAGAACAGCCTCGCCATCGTGGCGAGCCTGCTCGCCCTCCAGGCCCGGGCCGCCGAGGCCGAGCCCGCCGTGCAGGCCGCCCTGTCGGATGCGCGCAGCCGCGTCGAGGCCATCGCGGGCGTCCACGACCAGCTCTGGCGGCAAGGAGACAAGACCGGGGACGGGGAGGGGGAGGGCGTGCCCGGCGAGCTCGACCTCGCGCCCTTCCTGGAGAAGCTGGTGGCCAATCTCGACAGCGGCGCCCCGGGCCAGACCCTCACCTGCACGGCGGCGCCGCAGCGGATCTCGGCCGACCGGGCGATCCCGATCGGGCTCCTGGTCAACGAGCTCGTCACCAACGCGCTCAAATACGCCTACCCGCCCGAGACGCATCCGGACGGCGGCGCGATCCGGGTCCGCGCGGAGCGCGAACTCGACACCCTGGTGGTCGAGGTCGCCGACGACGGCGTCGGGCTGCCGGCGGATTTCGAGATCGGGCGCAGCTCGAAGAGCCTCGGCATGCGGGTGGTCGGCAGCCTCACCCGGCAGCTCGGCGGCACGCTGACGGTGCCGCGGACGGGGCAGGGCGCCTGCTTCCGGCTCGAAGTGCCCCTGGCGGGTTGAGCCGCCGTCTCGGCCCCTGCCCAAGTTCAGGTAGATTCGGACGAAGAAACCGGGCAAAAGTGGCAATCGCCGTCGGGGCACCCCGGGATCGGCGCTTGCGGAGGGGGCGGGATGCGACGGCGGCGCGTGCTGCTGGCAGGGCTGGCCCTGGCAGGCCTCCTCACCCTTGCCGTCCTGACTCTCGCCGCCCCGGCCGGGCCGGACCTGCGCGCGCGGGGCGCCCCCCTGCTCGCCACCTTGAACGGCCTCGTCACGGCATTCCTGCCGGAGGCGCCGGCCGCCGTCCCGGAGCCGAAGGCGACTGCGCGGGTCGCCGTCGAGGACGGGCGCACGATCGTGCGGCTCACCCCGGAGGAGCGCGACCGGGTCGGCCTCCGGACCGCCATCCTGCCGGCCCGGTTGCACCGCCAGGAGCTGACCGCCTATGGCAGCGTGCTCGACCTCGCCCGGGTGACCGAGCTGACCAACGCCTATGCCGGTGCGGTGGCCGGGCTCCAGACCGCCCGGGCCCGGGCCGAGGTCTCGGCCAGCGCCGCGCGGCGGGCCCGCAGCCTCGGCCCCGCCACCATGGCGGCCGCCCAGATCGAGACCGTCGAGGCCACCGTGCTGACCGACCAAGCCGCCGTCACGGCCGCGGAATCGCAGCTGCGCACCCTGGCCGCCACCGCCCAGCAGGAATGGGGCCCGGTGCTCGGCCGCGCCATCGTCGAGCGCGGGCCGCTGGTTACCCGCCTGATCGAGCGCGCCGACTTCCTGATGCAGGTGACCCTGCCCCCGGGCGAGGCCCTGAACCCGCCGCCGGACGCCGCCTTCGCGGAGGTGCCGCCGCAGAGCGACCGGGTCCCCCTGCGGCTGGTCTCCCCGGCGACCCGCACCGATCCGCGGATCCAGGGCCAGAGCTTCTTCTACCGCGTCTCCGGGGCGGGCGGCCTCCTGCCCGGCATGAGCACGATGGCGTTCCTACCGGCCGCCCGCTCGGCCACCGGGGTGCTGGTCCCGGAGGACGCCGTGGTGCACGGGGAGGGGGGGACCTGGGTCTACCGGGGGATGCAGGGCGGCTATGTCCGCCACCCGGTCCGGGCCGACGCGCCGCTCTCGGCCGACGCCTTCGTGGTCGAGGACCTGCCCGACGGCACCGAGATCGTGCTGAAGGGCGGCCAGGCCCTGCTCTCCGAGGAGATGAAGGGCCAGATCCGGGTCTCCGGCGACGACGATGACTGAAGCGCGCGCCGCCGAAATGGACACCGGTTCGGCGCCGGCGAGCGCGTTCGATCACGGTGAGCCCCTGCCCCGCGGCCCCCAGGCCGGGCTGGTCGGGTTCTCGGTGCGACGGCCGCACGTGGTGCTGGCCCTCGCCTGCGCGCTCCTGGCCTTCGGGCTCTACGCCCTGCGCAGCGCCCGCTACGACGTCTTTCCGGAATTCGCGCCGCCCACCGTGACGATCCAGACCGAGGCGCCGGGCCTCGACCCCGAGCAGGTCGAGGTCCTGGTCACCCAGGCGATCGAGGGGGCGGTGGGCGGCCTGCCCGGGCTGGAGAGCCTGCGCTCCTCCTCGATCCAGGGGCTGTCGGTGATCAGCGCGGCGTTCCGGGCCGGCAGCGACGTCGACCGGGTGCGCCAGCGGGTCAACGAGCGCCTGGCCGCCCTGGCCGGACGGCTGCCGCAGGGCGTGATGGCGCCCGCCATGACGGCGCTCACCTCCTCGACCTCGACGGTGCTGCTGATCGGCCTCACCTCGGACAGCCGCAGCGCCATGGACCTGCGCACGCTCGCCGACTGGACGGTCCGGCTGCGCCTCCAGGCGGTGCCGGGCATTGCCCAGGTCTCGGTCTATGGCGGCGACGTGCGCGCCCTCCAGGTGCAGGTCCGGCCCGACGACCTGATCCGCTACCGGGTCGGGCTCAACGACGTGCTGGCCGCCGCCCGCAAGGCCACGGGAGTGCGGGGCGCCGGCTTCGTGGACACGCCGAACCAGCGGGTCGGCCTGCGCACCGAGGGGCAGTCGCTCACCCCGGAGGCGCTCGGACGCACCGTGCTGGTCAACGAGGGCGGGGCGAGCGTGGTCCTGGCCGACGTCGCCACGATCCTGGCCGCCCCCGAGCCGGCGATCGGCGCCGCCCTGGTGGACGGCAAGCCGGGTGTGCTGCTGATGGTCGGCGCCCAGGTCGGGGTCGACACAAGGACCGTCACCCGGCGCCTGGAGGCGGCCCTGGCGGAGCTGCGGCCGGCCCTGGCGCGGGCCGGGGTGAACCTGCACGCCGACCTGTTCCGCCCGGCGAATTTCGTCGACGTCGCCAACGGCAACGTCCTCCAGGCGCTGATGCTGGGCGGCGCCCTGGTGGTCATCGTCCTTCTGATTTTTTTGGCCGACTGGCGCACCGCCCTGATCAGCGCGGCCGCGATCCCGCTCTCGCTGATCGCCGCGGCGCTCGCCCTCCAGGCCTGGGGCGAGAGCCTCAACACCATGACGTTGGGCGGGCTGGCGCTGGCGATCGGCGAGGTGGTGGACGACGCGGTGATCGGCGTCGAGAACGTCGCCCGGCGCCTGCGCGAGGCCCGGGCGAGGGGCAGGGATGGCGGCCCCCGCGTGGTGTTCGACGCGATCCTGGAGGTGCGCGGCGCGGTCGCCTACGCCACCCTGGCGGTGCTGCTGATGTTCCTGCCGGTGCTGGCGCTCACTGGGGTGGCCGGCCGCCTGTTCGGCCCCCTGGCGCTCGCCTACATCGCCGCCGTGCTGGCCTCGCTGCTGGTGGCGCTGACGGTCACCCCCGCCCTCGCCCTGATGCTGCTCGCCGGGACCGGGCGCGCCAAGGCCGAAGCCGCCGACCCGCCGGTGGTGCGCCTGTGCCGGGCGGCCTATCGCGGGCTGCTCGCCGGGATCGGGCGGGTGCCGCGCACCACGATCGTCCTGAGCGCGCTCACGGTGCTGGCCGGAGCCATGTTGGTGCCGCGGCTCGGCGCCAGCTTCCTGCCCGACCTGAAGGAAGGCCACCTGATCCTGCACATGGCCGCGGCCCCCGGCACCGCCCTGCAGGAATCGCAGCGCCTGGGCGGCCTGATCACCACCGGCCTCAAGGGCATCCCCGGCGTCCGGACCGTGGCGGCGCAGATCGGCCGGGCCGAGGCCGGGCAGGACACCGCCGGCACCCATTACAGCGAGATCCATATCGACCTCGAGCCCGGCCTCGACGGGGCGACCCAGCGGGCCACGGAGGCCGGGATCCGCGCCCTGACGGCGGGCTTCCCGGGGGCGGCCTTCTCGCTCAAGACCTTCCTGACCGAGCGGATCGAGGAGACGGTCTCGGGCCATACCGCGCCCGTGGTGGTGAACCTGATCGGCGACGACCTGCCCCGGATCGAGGCCGCCGCCCGGGCGGTGGCGCGCGAGCTCGCCGAGGTGCGGGGCGCCCGGGACGTCCAGCTCGCCGCGCCGGCCGGGCTGCCGCAGGTGACCGCCTCCTTACGCCCCGCGGACCTGCGCCACTGGGGGCTCGACGCGATCGAGGTGCTGGAATCGGTGCGCACCGCCTACCAGGGCGACACGGTCGGCCAGACCTATGTCGGCAACGCGGTGTTCAACGTGCTGGTGATCCTCGACGCCCGGGCCCGCGGCCGGCTCAGCGCGCTGGGCGACCTGCCTCTGCGCAATCCGGGCGGGCGCTACGTCCGGCTCTCGCAGGTGGCCGACATCTACGAGAGCACCGGCCGCTACCAGGTCCAGCACCAGGGCGCCCAGCGGGTCCAGACCGTAACCGCGGGCGTCGAGGGCCGGGACGTGGCCGGCTTCGTGGCGGCGGCGCGCGCCAAGATCGCCCGGTCGGTGCGCCTGCCGGAGGGCGTCTACGTCGCCTTCGCGGGGGCCGCGGAGGCGCAGGCCCAGGCCCGTACCGATCTCCTCGCCCATGCGGCGCTCGCCGGGTTCGGCATCGTGCTGCTGCTCGCCGTGGTCACCGGCTCGGGGGCCAACCTGCTGCTGGTGCTGGTGACCCTGCCCTTCGCGTTCGTCGGCGGCGTGGCGGCGATCGTGCTCACCGGGGGCGTGCTCTCCCTCGGGTCGATCGTCGGCTTCGTCACCCTGTCGGGCATCAGCCTGCGCAACAGCGTGATGATGATCGCCCATTACGAGCAGCTCGTCACCGCGGGCCGCCCCTGGAACCGGGCCACCGCGGTGGAGGGCGCCGCCGACCGGATGGTGCCGATCCTGATGACCTCCCTGGTCACCGGCCTCGGCCTGCTGCCCCTGGCGCTGGGGGCGGGCGAGCCCGGCCGGGAGATCGAGGGCCCGATGGCGCTGGTGATCCTGGGCGGCCTCGTCACCGCGACGCTGCTCACCCTGGCGGTCCTGCCGGAGCTCGCCCTGCGCTTCGCCCGGTTCCGGGGGCCGGGGAGGGGGCTCGAGACGGAGCCCCGGGCCGCAGCCTGAGCCTGCGGCACCGGATCGGTCCGCCGCGGTGCAGCAATCCGGGCGCGGGCGCGTTGCCGCTGGTTCGGGACGATGCCCGGGCGCTCCGGATCAGCAGGGACGATGGCAGAGATGAAACCGCGCGTGGCCCTCGGGCTCCAGGGGGGCGGCTCCTACGGCGCCTATGGCTGGGGCGTGATCGACCGGCTGCTGGAGGAGCATATCGAGATCGTCGCGGTCAGCGGCGCCAGCGCGGGCGCGCTGAACGGCGCCGCCCTGGTGGCGGGGCTGGCCACCGGCGGCGACGACGGCGGCCGGGAGGCCCTGGAGCGCCTGTGGCGGGCGACCGCCGAGCGCTCGCCCCTGCGCGGCTTCGAGGGGTTCGGGACCTATTTCGAGCCCTTCCTGGACCCGTTCGTCGCCCGGTCCCTGGCGCTGTTCCGCGAGGCCTCGGCCTATGTCTCGCCGTTCCTGCCGACGTTACGCGACATGCACCTGTTCCAGGCGGTGGTGCGCGCCAGCATCGACCTCGAGACCGTCGCCCGCCAGGAGCGGGTGCCGCTCTACGTCTCGGCCACCGACATCCTCACCGGGGCCGCGCGCCTGTTCACCGGGCCCGAGGTCACGCTCAAGGCGCTGATGGCCTCCTCGTGCCTGCCGGAGCTGTTCGCCCCGGTGGAGATCGACGGCCGGCGCTACTGGGACGGGGGCTACGCCGCCAACCCGGCCCTGGAGCCGCTGGTGTTCAACGGCCACGGCGCGACCGACCTGATCGTCCTGCAGCTGACGCCGTTCGTGACCGACGAGATCGGCCTGCTGCCCTCCGAGATCGCCGGGCGGGTCAGCGACATCAGCTTCAACGCCTGCCTGATGCGCGACCTGAAGGCGCTGACCGAGTTGCAGCGTTACGCCAGGGAAACGGACACCCGGGACGCCCGGATGGGGGCGGTGGCCGACATCAACATCCACCTGCTGCAGGCGCCCTGCGAGCTGGCCGGGGGCGAGATCAGCAAGCTCGACACCCGCTGGTCGACGATCGGCGCCCTGCGCGACCTCGGCCGGGCCACCGCCGAGCGTTGGCTGTCGGAATCCGGACACGCGATCGGCACCGATTCGAGCCTGCAGACCCTGGAGGCGGTGATCGCGCCCTGAGGCCGGGGAGGGGGCTCCAGCGCACCGGACACCGAAAAACACCCCTCCTCCCGGGCCGACCAAGTCGCCGATGCAGCGCCGGCCATGCGCGGACGGGGCTGGACAAACCCGGGTGGACCCCGCGATCTGGCGCGAAAGGGCTCGGTGGATCAGAGCGGACGACAGTGACCGGGATCAGGAACGCGGCGGCCGCGAGGCTTTCGGAGCGGCTCCACGGGTTTCGCAGCCTGGGCGACAATTGCGAGTTCGGCTTCGTCCAGCGCTACGGCGGCGTCGAGCCGTCCGGCCTGCTGCGGTTCTCCTACACGCCGATGGAGGATCTGATCCGCGGCCTGCGCTGCGGCTTCGCGGATTTCGGCGCGCCGGGCGACCTGCGCATCGCGGTGAGCGCCGGCGGCACCTATTACTGCCACAGCGTGGCCTACAACATCTGGGCGAACACCGGCCACCCCGCCGGCTCGATCGACCCGGAGGTGCTGGTCGAGCGCGAATACGGCCGCCTCGCCCACCTCAAGCGCAAGATGCTGGACGACCTCGCCGACGGGTCGAAGATCCTGGTGCGCAAGCTCGGCCGCGACACCCCGGATTCCGAGTTCGCGCGCCTGGCCGAGGCGGTCTGGGCGCACGGGCCCTCGACGCTGCTGCGCGTCACCGCGGCCGGGCCGGATTGGCGCCCGGAGCCCGCGCGGCGGGTCGCCGACCGGGTGATCGCCGGGCAGGTGCGCCGCTTCGCCCCCACCGAGCAGGCCTGGGAGGTCGATCTCGAGCCCTGGATCCACCTGGTCGACAGCGCCTACGCGCTGGCACACGGCCAGGCGCCGACCGACTTAGGGGCGGGGGCCTTCGCGGACGCCCTGACCCTGCCGTCCGGCCTGCGCCGGCATGCCGGGCGGCACCGGACCCCGGCGCTCAGCGCCTATACGCGGGCGGTCGATCCGGCCGACCTCGGCACCGACCGGGCCTACGTGTTCTCGACCTGGGTGTGGATCCCGGAGACGTTCGGCGGCGAACGGGTGTTTGCCGTCGCCGGGCACGGGCGCCTGGGTTGGCGCGACGCCGACCTGTCGCGGCGCGGCTGCTGGCAGCGGGTCTGGGCCGCCGGGCGGATGCGCCCGGGCGTCGACCGCGAACCCGTCGGGCTCGGCATGATCGGGACCCGGCAGGACCAGTTCTGGTCGTTCGGCGCGCGCTTCCACGAGGGCCCGATCCCGGAGGAGGGGGCCGCACCGACGGTCCGGATGCCGCCTGCCCGCTTACCCGGGCGGCGCCTGTTCGGCTGGCTGCGCTCCAAGCTGCCGTAGCGGCCACGTCCATCGCCGCGCCCGTGTCGGCGATCCTCGGTGCGCCGGGGCGGCCTCCCGGGCGCCGCACCGGCGCTCGATCGCTCACGCGCCAGTCCATGGCCCTGCAGGCGAGCCTGCCGGAAGCGGTGATCGGGAGCCGCCGACGCCCTGCAAGACCTCGACCTGTCGGCGGGTCTGGATCCTGGGCTCCGCTGCGCGGCCCCGGGATGACGGTGTGGTTCTGGGGGCGGCTGCCCGGATCCTGCGCCAGGACCATCAGGAGACATCCCGGACCGAACCATCGGGCCCCGGCCACACCCCCTCACGACCCATATCCGAAGTTCGCATAAGATATATTATGGAACCAAAGCCATCGAGGCGCCCGGGTGAGGGGGTCTGGCATGCCAGATGACCGGGTTCGCCGCCGGATCGGAGCGGCGTATCCCACCGGGCACTGGCCGGCCCCGAGAGCCAGCCCGATCGCCGGCGTCGCGAAACGGCCGCACGCCCGAGAAGCGGAGCGGCGGAACCGGGTGAGGGCGGTTCGAGCAACCCGGGTCAAAGCGCCCTCCCCGCGGCGTCACGCGGCGCGCCCGGCGAGCCGGCTCTGATCGAAGAAGATCCGGCCGTCCTGGGCGCGGCACTCGATCTGGTCCGACAACCGGCCCGGCCGGATCCGGATCGCCGCCGGCCGGGCCAGGGAATCGGCCTGGTCCAGGAAGCCGGCGGCGTCCATCGGCGCGTCGCGGCCGCCGCCGAGCCCGCGCCACCACAGCACCGCCTTCTCCCGCTCGTAGCCGCTGCGCTCGGGCCGCAGGCGCACCCGCCAATCGGCCGCGGCCGCGCCGTCCCGCCAGCCGAGCACGAGGTCGAGCCCGTCCGGAGCCGCCTCAAGGCTCAAATCCGTCACCGGATGCCAGGGCGCGTCCGCCTCCGGGGCAGGGCCGGCCGGCTCCACGGCCGGCACGATCTCGGCCGAGAGGATCGGCAGCTCGTCCTCGGCCGCGGCGTCGTGCAGGGCGGCCGGGTCGGCCTCGTCCTCCGGCTCGGTCCAGCAGGCCTCGCAGGTGGAAGCGTTCAGGGCGATCAGGGCGCCGCAGCCGGGGCAGGGCTTGGCGCGCAGGCCCCCTGCCCCGCCGAGCACCTGGGCGGCACTCTGCGCCGTCACGGCGTCCACCGGCCCGTGCATCCGCACCAGGCCGGCATAATCGAGGATCAGCGCGTCTTCCTTGCCGGGGGCGCAGCGCAGCGCCCGGCCGACCTGCTGGACGTAGAGGCCGGTGCTGCGGGTCGGGCGCAGCAGCGCCACGAGGTCGACCTCCGGGGCGTTGAAGCCGGTGCCGAGCACGCCCACCGAGGTCAGGCAGCGGATTTTTCCCGCCCGGAATGCCGCCACGATCCGGTCGCGCTCCCGGCGGGGCGTCTCGCCCGAGACCGTCTCGCAGGAATACCCCTCGGCCCGCACCGCGTCGCGCACGGCCTCGGCATGGGCGAGGCCGGCGCAGAAGGCGAGCCAGGCCCGGCGGCCGCTGCCGTACTCCGTCAGCTCGGCCACGGCGGCCCGGGTGATCCAGTCGCGGTTGACCGCCGCCTCCAGCTCCCCCGGGATGTAGTCGCCCCCGCGCCGGCCGACCCCGGAGACGTCGAGCTGGGTCAGGGTCGCCTTGGACACGAGGGGCGCCAGGAAACCGCGCCGGATCAGGTCGCCGGTATCGGCCTCGTAGGCGATCCCGGCGAACAGACGGCCCTCCCCTGCGTCGAGCCGGCCGGAATCGAGCCGGTAGGGGGTCGCGGTGAAACCCGCCACCCGCATCCCGGGGGTCAGCGCCTGCAGGCCCGCCAGGAACCGGCCGTAGCGGGTATGGGCGGCGCGGGGGATCAGGTGCGCCTCGTCGACGATCACGAGGTCGCGCGGGCCGACCACGTCGAGCCGGTCGGCCACGGACTGGATGCCGCAGACCAGGACCTGCGCCCCGGCCTCCCGCCGCCCGAGCCCGGCGGAGAAGATGCCGGCCGGCGCCTCCGGCCAGTAGCGGGTCAACTCGGAAAAGTTCTGGGCGACCAGCTCGCGACTGTGGGTGACGATCGCCACCCGGGCGAGGAGGTTTTTTGTGACGGCCTCCCGGGCGAGGGCGGCGATGACCAGGGCCTTGCCGGCCCCGGTGGGCAGCACGACCAGATGTCCGGGCGCCGCCGCGTCGCCCCCTCCCCGCCCCCAGGCGGCCGCGAGCGCGTCGAGGCTGGCGCGCTGGTAGTCCCGCAAGCGCAGCATGGCGGCGGGTCTAGCCCGGTCGGGCCGCCCTGTCCGTGGCGGCGGGGTCACGGATGGGGTCGGCGTCCATGCAGGGCGTGTGGACGCGGGTTCTCCCACCGCCCCCGCTCATCCTGAGGTGCCGCGCAGCGGCCCCGAAGGAGCCCGCCAGGGATCGCGCGGCTGGCTGGAGGGCTCCTGCGAGGTCTCCGCTGCGCTGCGCCGCCTCAGGATGAGGGGCGAGAGTGGGATAGTCGCGCGCGCAGCGCAGTGATTCAGGGCCGTCCAGGTCGGCAGGCTCTCATGCTCAGAGCCGTCGTAACAGGTAGATATCCATGATCCAGCCGTGCTGCGCCCGGGCCTCCGCCCGGACCGTCCGGATCTCGCCGCCGACCGTGCCGAGGCGGCCGGCAAGCAAAATCTCGTCCGGGCTGCCGAGATAGGCGCCCCAGTAGACCGTCAGATCCGGGTCGAGATGGGCGAAGCGCGGGTCGCCGTCGAGCATCACCACGACGCTGTCGGCCCCCTCCGGCCAGCCCGCGGCGAGGCGGCGCCCGGTGGTGATCAGCACCGGTCCGCCGATGGCGTTGAGCGGCACGCCGTGGCGGGCGGCCAGGACCTGCACGCTGGAGAGGCCGGGGATCACGGCGTAGCTCAGGGCGAGACGCCCGCGCGACGCAATGCGGTCGAGGATCCGCAGGGTGCTGTCGTAGAGGGCCGGGTCGCCCCAGACCAGGATCGCCCCGACCTGCCCGGCCTCGAGCTCCGCCGCGAAGGCCGTCTCCAGCCGCTCGGCCCGGGCCGCGTGCCAGGCCTCGACGGTGGCGCCGTAATCGGCCGGGTGGCGCTCCCGGGGCGGGTCCTCGACGGTGACGACCCGGTGGGGGTTTCGGATATGGGCGGCGCAGATCCGCTTGCGGATCTCCACGAGGTCGGCGGTCTCGGCGCGCTTGTCGAGCACGAACACCGCGTCGACATCGGAGAGCGCCCGCACCGCCTGGAGGGTCAGGTGCTCGGGATCGCCCGTGCCGATGCCGATGACCCGGATCTGCCTGTCCTGCATGCCGCTCTGTCCTCCGCCGGGGCGGGGGAGGGCCGGCGTCGGCGTCCCCTACCCGCGCCCGCCCGCTTTGGCGAGGATCGCCCGGGCGATGGTCAGGTCCTGGAGGGCGATGCCGGAGGAGTCGAACACCGTGATCGCCTCCGGGTCCGTCCGCGCGCCCTCCCCGCTTTCGAGCACGGCGCCGATCGCCCGCAGCTCCGCCGCCGCGGGGGCGTGCTGGAACTCGCCGATGGTGCGCGATTGCTCGGGCAGGTCGCAGTAGAGGGCCGCCCGTTCCAGCAGGGCCAGGGGCAGCTCCTGCTTGCCCTTGGCATCCGCCCCCATGGCGGCGACATGGGTGCCGGGGCGGACCCAATCGGCCTCGAACAACGGCGCCCGGGCGGGCGTCGCCGTGACGATCACGTCCGCGGCCCGGCAGGCCTCCTGGGGATCGGCCGCCCGCACCTCCACGGCGATCCCCTGCCCGCGCAGACGCTCGCCGAACCCCGCGACCTTGGCCGCGTCGCGCGCCACCACCAGCACGGTCCGGATCGGCAGGATCCGGGCGAGCGCCGCGCATTCGAACTCCGCCTGGTTGCCGGCCCCGAACACGGCGAGCACCGCCGAATCCGGCCGGGCCAGGACGCTCGCCGCCACCGCGTCGGCGGCAGCGGTGCGGTAGGCGTTGACGCGGCCCGCCTCGATCACCGTGTCGACCCGGCCGACATCCTGATCGAACAGCAGGATCACCGAATTGTGCCGCGGCAGGCCCCGGTCGGGATTGCCCGGCCAGAACGAGCCGACCTTCAGGCCGGCATAATCGGCGGTCGATCCCGACTTGATCGAGAACCGGTTGGTCGGCTCCGAGCCGTGCCCCAGCACCGCCGGGAACAGGGTGGTGCCCGGCGCGACCGCGGCGATCAGCGCCTCCCGGGCCGCCTCGAACGCCAGGGCGTGATCGACCAGGGCGGCGGATTCCTCTTCCGAGATGAAGCGCATGACGTGACGATCTCCAAGGTCATGGTTTCAAAAGGTCTGCGACCTTTTGCGGGTGCAGGGCAGAGCCCTGCTAGGATGCATCAGGGCCGGCTTTAGAATTTCTGCCCGATACCCCCCGCCAAAGGGCTCGCCCTTTGGGAACCCATGACGGTACAGACCCCATCACAACGTCATGCCGCGGGCGGTGACCGGCCAGACCGCCTCGACCCGGCCGTTCCGCACGGCGACATACCAGTCGTAGACGTTGACGGTCGGGTCGCAATGGCCCGGGATCAGCTTCAGGCGGTCGTTGAGCTTGAGCACGTTGCCGGGATCGCTGATCACCCCGTGCTCGTCCGAGCACTTGACGTATTCGACATCGCTCCGGCCGAACACCAGGGGCAGGCCGCTGTCGATGCTCTGAGCCTTCAGGCCGGCGTCGCAGATCGCGACATCGGCCTTGGCCTTGCTCATGATCGACGTGACGATGAACAGGCTGTTCTCGAAATCGCCGATCGGCTGACCGCTCGCATCCTTCACCCGCTGGTAGTCGGCGTCCATGAACACGTAGGAGCCGCATTGCAGCTCGTTGTAGACGCCGCTGCCGCCCTCCAGGGCGAAGCTGCCGGTGCCGGCGCCCGCCACGATGGCGCAATCGAGCCCTTCGGCCTTCAGCAGGTCGACGGTGCGCTTCGTGTCGTCGATTGCCGTCTGGATCAGCGCCTTGCGCTCGGCGTAGTCGCGCACGTGCTGCGCCCGGCCCTGATAGGCCTGCAGCCCGGCAAATGTGAGCCCCGGCGCCGCCGCGATCCGCTTGGCGATCGCCACGGCCGGCTCGCCCGGGGCGACGCCGCAGCGGCCGGCGCCGACATCGATCTCCACCAGGGCCTCGAGGGTGACGCCGTACTTCACCGCCGCCGCTGAGAGGTCATCGACATTGCCGAGGTCGTCGACGCAGACCAGAACCCGCGCCCGGGTGGCGAGCGCGGCCAGGCGCTCGATCTTCTGGGGCGCCACGACCTGGTTCGACACGAGCACGTCGCGGATGCCGGCGCTGACCAGGGCCTCGGCCTCGCTGACCTTCTGGCAGCAGACGCCGCAGGCCCCGCCCCGCTCGATCTGCACGGTCGCGATGTCGGAGGATTTGTGCGTCTTGGCATGGGCCCGGTGGCGCAGGCCGTTCTCCTTCATGAAGCGGCCGAGCTTGTCGACATTGCGCTCGAACGCGTCGAGATCGACCATCAGGCAGGGGGTGTCGATCTCCTCGACCGGCATGCCGACGCGGGCGGGAATGTTGTTGCGCATGGGTTTTCCTCCTGTCGGGGCGTCTTCTTGGTTCGCGGTCGCGGAAGTTCAGGTCACGGGGCGAGACCCAAAAGCTCGGCGATGCGCGGCGTCGCCTTGATGCCGGTGCCGGTGAGCACCACCGCGACGGTCTCGTCGGGGCGGATCGCGCCGCTGGCGGTCAGGTCGGTCAGCGCCGCCGCGGCCATGGCGCAGGTCGGCTCGACGTAGAGGCCGGAGCGGGCGAGCTCCATCAGCGCCGCCTCGATCGCGGCCTCCGAGACCGCCACGGTGCCGCCCCCGGAGCGGCGGAGCGCCGCCAGCACCGCCCGGCCGCGCACCGGCTGGGCGATGGACGCGCCCTCAGCGAGGGTCGGGCGCGGGGTGACCGGCACATAATCCTCGGCCTCCGCCTCGAAGCCGGCATGCAGGGGCGCGCAATGGGCCGGCTGCACCGCGTAGAGGCGCGGCAGCCGGGCGATCGCCCCCCGGCGCAGCAGCTCCGAGAAGCCGATATCACAGCCCAGGATGTTGCTGCCCGCCCCGCACGGGATGATCACCGCGTCGGGGGCGGAGAAGCCCAGATCCTCCCACAGCTCGTAGGCGAGCGTCTTGGTGCCCTGGAGGAAATGCGCCTGCCAGTTGTGGCTGGCATAGAAGATCTCCTCGGCCTGCCGCACGGCCGCGTCCGCGGTGTCCTGGCGGGTGCCGGGGATCAGCTCGACCTCGGCGCCGGCGGCGCGCATCTGCACGGTCTTGGCCGGCGAGGTCGAGGCCGGGACCAGGATCTTGGCCCGCATCCCGGCGGCGGCCGCGTAGGTCGCCACGGCGGCGCCGCCGTTGCCGGACGAATCCTCCAGCACCGCGTCGATGCCCTGCTGGCGCAGGATCGACAGCATCACGGAGGCGCCGCGATCCTTGAAGCTGCCAGAGGGGGCGAACCATTCGAGCTTGAAATGGGCCTGGCGCCCCCGCCAGGGCCGGCGCACCAGCGGCGTGCAGCCCTCCCCCAGCGAGACCGGATCCGTGACCGCCACCGGCAGCGCCGCCGCGTAGCGCCAGAGCGAGCGCTGCCCGGTATCGATCTGTCCCCGGTCGATCCCGGGCAGCGGCGAGATCATCAGCGGGCCACCCGAATCACCCCGCCAGCGCGGGATCTCGATCGGGTAGGAGGCGCCGGTGGCGGGGTCGATATAGGCTGGGGGCATGCGCATCACGGCTCGGGAATCCGGGGCAGCTCGGGTAGTGTATACATAATAATCCGACCTGGCACGTCGGCCGTGGGACGTCCGGGATCCTGTGCGGATGCGGAGCGGGGCTCTCTTGCCACATCAGGGCTCCGCTCTGATCACCCGCCAAAGGGCTGGCCCTTTGGGAACCCCGGACTATCCAAGCCGCATCAGGCCGCCAGATCCAGGCCCACGGCCTCCGGCGCGTGCTCGGCGGCCACCGCCTCGGCGACGAGCTCGGCGGTGGCGCCTGAGAGGGTCCAGCCGAGATGGCCGTGGCCGGTGTTGTAGAACACGCCCTTCCGGCGGCCGCGGCCGACCTTGGGCAGCATGTTCGGCAGCATCGGGCGCAGGCCGCTCCAGGCCACGACCCGGTCGGTGTCGACCAGCGGGAACTGCTCCCGGGTCCAGTCGATCAGCGGCTGCACCCGGTCGTGGCGGATGTCGCGGTTGAAGCCGTTGAACTCGGCGGTGCCGGCGACCCGCAGGCGCTCGTCGCCGAGCCGGCTGGTGACGATCTTGGCCGCCTCGTCGAGGATGCTGACCTCCGGGGCCGCCTTCTGCGCCTGCGGGGTCAGCAGGTTGACGGTGATCGAGTAGCCCTTCACCGGGTAGACGTTGACCCGGTCTCCGAGCATCGCGGCGAAGCGCCGGCTGGCGCAGCCCGCGCAGATCACCACCGCGTCGGCCCGCAGCACCTGCGCGTCGGCGGCCGGCCGGTCGGCAAGATGGCCTGCTTGACGCCAGCCGATGGCGTAGCCCCCCTCCCCGGCGGCGATCGTCTCGACGTTGGCGTCGTGGACGAAGCGGACGCCCTTGCGGGCGCAGGCGGCGGCGAGGCCGCGGGTGAATTTGTGGATGTCGCCGGTAGCGTCCGACGGGGTGAAGTAGCCGCCCGCATAGGTGCCGGCCAGCGTCGGCTCGATCGCCCGGATCTCCTCCGGGGTCACGGCGTAGCGCTCGAGCCCGCCCTCCTGCAGCAGGGCGTTGACGGCGTGCGCCTTCTCGAAGCTCGCCCGGTCCCGGTAGAAATGCAGGATGCCGCGGGTCTTAAGGTCGAAATCGATCCCCTCGGCCTCCGCCATGGCGAACAGGGCGGTGCGCGCCTTGAGCGCCAGCCGCACGGTCTCCACGGTGTTCTGCCGGTAATGGGCGATCTCGCGCATGAACTCCGCCATCCAGGACAGCTTGTGCCAGGACGGGGTGGGATTCATCAGGAGCGGCGCGTCGCGGCGCATCATCCACTGGATGCCGTGGAGCACGGTGGAGAGCTTGTTCCAGACCTCGGCGTTGCAGGCCGAGAGCTGGCCGCCATTGGCGAAGGAGGTCTCCATGGCGGCGTAGCGCTGCCGGTCGACGACGGTGACGCTGTAGCCGCGCCGGGCGAGCGCATAGGCGGTGGTCACGCCGGTGATGCCGGCGCCGATGATGGCGATGTGGGTCATGATGGGTACTCCGGGACGTGCGGACGCGGGAAGGCCGCCCCTTGCGGGTTGGCCGGTTGCGCGCCCCATCTGTCCCGGTGCCTGAGAGCTTGATCCGGCCGGCCCTGGCGAGGCTGGCACGGACGTCCCCTTCGGCGGGTGCCCACGGAGAAATCCGCTGCACCGCTCTCCAGATCGCCCTGACGACACGGTTCCGGTGCCTGAGAGTTTCCGGGGCGGTTGCTCCGTCGGCGCCGGGCCCCCTCTGGCGGGTGGATCCCGGTCTCTCCCGCATCGTCGTGATGGGCTGAGACGGGATACCCCGATTCGGCCGACCGGGTGAAGGCCGGGCGCCCCGTCCCGGCCGACAGCGCGGCCGCCCTGTCACCCGCCGGGAGCGATCCCGGCGCTGGCCGGTTGACCGGTCGAGGCCGAGGAGACGCCCCGATGCTGACCAGGACCGCGATCTACGAGGGCACGGTGCGCGACGGCCGGGACGAGGAGTTCTTCCGCCGGGTCCGGGACGAGCTGGAGCCGTTCTGGCGGCGCTTCCCGGGAGTGACCGCGGTGCGGGTGCAGCGCCTCGTCTCCAAGGATGCCGACGCCCGGCCGATCGCCATGATCCTGGAGATGGATTTTCCCGATCAGGCGGCGCTCGACGCCTGCCTGGCCTCCTCGATCCGCCCGGAATCCCACGCCGCCACCGAGACGGTGATGCAGATGTTCGACGGCCGGTTCTACCATCTCGTCAGCGCGGCCCGCAGCCTGGAGGTCATGGGCTAGGGGCGGATGCGCGGCCGCCGGAGCGGGATCCGGCGTTGCGAATCGGTTTCGGTTCCCCTAGCCTCGTCCCCGTCGCGCTCGATCGAGGGAGGGGCTGCATGATAACTGTCGTTGCCGTCCTCCCCGCAGGAATCGCCGGCGTCGCCGCCTGGATCGGCTAGCCGCCTTCCCGCCGCGCCCGGCCCCACGGCCCCGGCGCCCCTGAGCCCTCCTCCCGTCTGACCTCGCCGGCCCGCGTCGCATCCGATGCCGGGCCCGCGCCTCTCGGAGCCGACGCCTGCGCGTCGGGCATAGGCATGTCTCTGTCCTCCCCCCGGCGGGCGGGCGCGGTCCGCCGCGTCCTCGCCTTCGTCGTCCGCGGCTGGCGCAAGCGCTGGCCCCTGGTCGCCGGCCTGTCCGGCGCGATCACGCTGGCCACCTTCGCGGAGGTGATGCTGCCGCTCTACGCGGGCCGGCTGGTCGACGCGCTCACCGGGCCCGAGCGCCAGGCGGCCCTGGCGGCCGCCCTGCCCGCCTTCCTGGCGATGACGGCGCTCGGCCTCGCCACCGCGCTGCTGCGCCACGTCGCCTGGAGCCTCGTGGTGCCGCTCACCCTCCACACCATGAGCGACATGGCCCGGGACGGCTTCGCCCGGGTCCAGCGCTTCTCCACCGAGTGGCACGCCAACACCTTCTCGGGCTCCACCGTCCGGAAGATCTCCCGCGGCATGTGGGCCCTCGACGGGCTCAACGACACGCTGCTGCTGGCGCTGCTGCCCGCCCTGGTGGTGCTCCTGGGCACCGCCCTCGTGCTCGGCCTGCATTGGCCGGCCCTCGGCGCGGTGGTGGCGCTCGGGGCCGCCGCCTATGTCGGCGCCACCGCCCTCCTGGCGACCCGGGTCATCGCGCCGGCGGCCGCGCTCTCGAACGCCCTCGACACGCGGCTCGGCGGCGCCCTGAGCGACGCGATCGGCAACAACGCCGTGGTCAAGGCCTTCGGCGCCGAGGGCCGGGAGGAGGCGCGCCTCGGCCGGCTCCTGGCCAAGTGGCAGCGGCGCACGCACCGCACCTGGATGATCATCACCTGGAGCGGCACCGGCCAGCTCGGGCTGCTGCTGGCGCTGCGCACCGCCATCGTCGCCACCGCCCTCTGGCTGTGGTGGCGCGGGGAGGCGAGCCCGGGCGACGTCGCCTACGTGCTCACCACCACCTTCGTGGTGCACGGCTACCTGCGCGAGGTCGGCGGCCACATCAACCACCTGCAGCGGGCGATCAACGAGATGGAGGAGCTGGTCGCGCTGGCGGCCGAGCCCGTCGGCGTCCCTGACCGGCCGGGCGCGGTCCCGCTCGCGGTCGCGGGCGGCACGATCCGCTTCGCGGATGTGCGCTTCCATTACGGCGCCCACGGAAACCCGCTCTACGACGGGCTGTCGGTGACGATCCCGGCGGGCCAGCGGGTCGGGCTGGTCGGCCGCTCGGGCTCGGGCAAGACCACCTTCGTCAAGCTGATCCAGCGGCTCTACGACGTCTCGGGCGGTCGGGTGACCATCGACGGGCAGGACGTGGCGGCGGCGACCCAGGCCAGCCTGCGGGCGCAGGTCGCGATCGTGCCCCAGGAGCCGGTGCTGTTCCACCGGTCGCTGGCCGAGAACATCGCCTATGCCCGGCCCGGCGCCTCGGCGCAGGACATCGAGCGGGCGGCCCGGCTCGCCAACGCGCACGATTTCATCGCGCGGCTGCCCAAGGGCTACGCCACGCTGGTGGGCGAGCGCGGCGTCAAGCTCTCGGGCGGCGAGCGCCAGCGGGTGGCGCTGGCCCGCGCCTTCCTGGCGGACGCGCCGATCCTGATCCTGGACGAGGCGACCTCGAGCCTCGACTCGGAATCCGAGGCCCTGGTCCAGGAGGCGATGGCGCGGCTGATGCACGGGCGCACCGCGATCGTGATCGCCCACCGGCTCTCGACCGTGCAGGCGCTGGACCGGATCCTCGTGTTCGACCGCGGACGCATCGTCGAGGACGGCCCCCACGCCGCCCTGATGCGCCGCCCGGGCGGGGCCTACCGGGCCCTGTTCGAGCGCCAATCCGTCCTGGCGGAGAGCGCGTGAGGGCCGCGCGCGGCGCGTGCGTTTTCCTCACGCGCCGCGTGAGCGTTTCAGGGATTGTCCGGTTGGGATCCCGGGTCTACCCCCGTCGGGTTTCCGGACGGGACCCGGCATCATGACCCTCCATACCGGCCAGTGCCATTGCGGCGCGGTGCGCTTCCGGGCGCGGCTCGGCGACGGCTTCGCATCGATCCGCCGCTGCACCTGCTCCTATTGCCGGATGCGCGGCGCCGTGGTCGCCATGGCGGAGGCGGGCGGGGTCGAGATCCTGGAGGGCGCGGAGGCGCTGACCCGCTACCGGTTCCACACCGGCACGGCGGAGCATTTCTTCTGCGCCCGCTGCGGGATCTACACCCACCATCAGCGGCGCTCGAACCAGGCCCTCTACGCCGTGAACGTGGCGTGCCTGGACGGGGTCAGCCCGTTCGACTTCGCCGCGGTGCCGGTCATGGACGGGGTCAACCACACCAACGATACCGGCCGGCCGACCCGCCGGGCCGGCACGCTGCGGTTCATCCCGGCCGATTAGGAAGCGCCGGGAGCCCGGCCGCGAGGGCGTCGATCGCCACCCGGAGGCGGGCGGTCATCAGGCTGTCCGTCGGCCAGACCAGGTGGATCGGCAGGCCGGGCGGTTCGCGCGCCGCCAGGACCGGCCGCAGACGCGCCTGCCCCGGATGCCCCTGCCCCGGATGCCCCTCCTCCAAATGCCCCTCCCCCAGGAGCGGCTGCGCCAGCCACAGCGGAACCTGCGCGAGGCCGAGCCCGGCCCGGGCCGCCAGCAGCGCCGCCTCGACATGGCCGACCCGGATCCGGGCGCGGAGCGGAACCTGCATGAGCCGGCCCCCGACCGCGAAGCGCCAGGGCTCGACCCGGCGGTCGCGCAGGATTCCGATGCAGTCATGGGCCGCCAGGGCGTCGAGATCCTCCGGCATGCCCCGCCGGTCGAGATAGGCCGGCGCCGCGCAGGTGACCGAGCGCTGCGTGCCGCACCGCCGGGCCGTGAGCCCGAGCGTGTCGGGCAGCGCCCCGATCCGGACCGCCAGGTCGATCCGGTCATCGATGAGATGGGTCGGCCGGTTGGAGAACAAAGCCTCCAGCTCCAGCCCCCGGTGCCGCTCCATCAGCGCCAGCAGGATCGGCATCACGCAGTCGCGCCCGAACAGGACCGGCATGGCGATGCGCAGCCGGCCGACCGGATCGGCGGCCCGGTCGGCCAGCCGGGCCTCGAGCCCGGCCTCGGCCCGCTCCAGCTCGGCGAGCGCCCGCAGGCAGCTGTCGCGAAAGAGCCGCCCCTCGTCGGTCAGCGACAGGCTGCGGGTCGTGCGCAGGAACAGCCGGGTGCGCAGGCGCGCCTCGAGACGCCCCACCGCCTTGGCGATGGTCGACTTGGACTGGCCCAGCTGCCGCGCCGCCCCGGTGAAGCTGCCGGCCTCCGCGGTCTGCAGGAAGGCCCGGATCCCCTGAAGCCGCTCGCTCGCGATGGTCACCGGTGATTTCCGAACTGAATTCGCCAATCCGGGGATGAGATATCGCCCCGGGCGCATGTCCTTCAACGCTATACGGGCCTCGGCCCCGGGCCACGCCCCGTGCGGGTCCCGATGCCCACACATCCGCGTGCGCAGGCCGCGACGCACCCCCTCCCCATGCGGGAAAGCGAGCCCGCGGCTTTTCCGGGTGCCGACGGGTGAATCCGCGGGCCCCGGAGGGGAGGGAAAGGCCCGTCGATCGGCCGGAGCCCTCATCCGCCACCCCGGCGCGGCCGGCAGGAGCGGGCGCGCCTCAGACCTCCGTTCCACATCCCACGCGAGGAAACCATGTCCTCTCCCGCCCCCGTATCGCGCTGGATCGCCCTGCTCGGCGTCGCGATCGCCAGCTTCGTCGGCTGCCTCGACTTCACCATCGTCAACACCGCCATCCCGGACATCCAGCGGGCGCTGGCGGCCACGGTCGGCGAGACGCAGTGGATCGTGACGATCTTCGTGATGGCCCTGTCGGCCTTCATGGTGGTGGGCGGCCGGCTGGCCGACCTCTACGGCCGGCGCCGGATGCTCCAGGGCGGGCTCGTCCTGTTCGCCCTCGCTTCGCTGGGGGCGGGCCTCGCCGGCACGGTCGGCCAGTTGGTCGCCTTCCGGTTCGTCCAGGGCCTGGGCGCGGCCGTCCTGTACACGGCTTCGGCCGCCATTGTGGCCGAGGCCTTCCCGGAGGCGGAGCGGGGCCGGGCGATCGGCCTCCTGTTCGCCGGAAACGGCCTCGGGCTGGCGCTGGGGCCGGTGGCGGGCGGCATCCTGGTGGCGCTGTGGGGCTGGCGCGGGGTGTTCCTGATCAACCTGCCGTTCCTCGCCCTGTCCGGCCTGCTGTGCGGCCTGAGCGTGCGCGAATCCCGCGATCCCGCCCCCGGCGGCATCGACTGGCCGGGGCTGGCCCTGCTGGTTCCCGGGATGCTGCTGCTCCTGTTCGGGATCAGCAGGATCCCCGATGCCGGCTGGACGGCGCCGGGTACCACGGGATCCATCCTGGGCGGCGCGGTGCTGCTGGCGGCCTTCCTGCAGGTCGAAGCGCGGGCGTCCGCCCCGTTGATCCGCCTCGACCTCTTCGCCAACGGCCTCTTCCGGGAGGCCGCCATCGCCACCGTCGCGCTGGCCTTCTTCTACTGCGCGGCATTCTTCATGATGCCGCTCTATCTCAGCGACATCCGGCGGATCGCGCCCGTCCAGGTCGGCTTGGCGCTCCTGCCGACCACCGCCCTGGTGGCGCTGTCCTCCCCGGTGGTCGGACGCCTCGTCGACCGCGGCGGCCCCCGCCCGCTGCTGCGCGCCGGGCTGGCCCTGCTGGCCGGCTCCGCCGCCGTGCAGACGCTCTTCACCGCCGAGACCCCCCTGCCCCTGCTCCTCGCCGGCTTCGCCCTGATGGGCCTGGGCTGGGGCTGCGTCCTCGGCCCCTCGACCGTGGCGGCGATCGGCGCCGTCGGCGAGGCCGCGGGCGGGGTCGCCATGGGCGTGTCGTGGACCCTGCACAATCTCGGCGGGGCCCTCGGCCTGGCCCTGGCGAGCGCCGTCTACCGCGCGGCCGAGCCCGCCGGCCCGGCCGCCGGCTACCATGCCGGCATGGGGTTTCTGGTGGCCGTGACGGTCGGGGCGCTGCTCGTCACCGTCTGGCTCGGCCGGGGCCGGCGGGCGGTTCTGCAGCCCTGAGGTTCGCCCCTCCGCCCCGCCATCCGGGGCGCCGTGGGCGAACCCGAAGCCGGCAGGGCCGCCGCCGGCGCGCGAACCTGGCCCGCGGCGTCCGCTGCGCCGAAACCCGCTGGGACAAGGCCGAGACCTGTAATCGATCGACAAAACCAAACATAAACCATATTTTCAGGCAATAGGGTCAGTATAATAGCCGCAAACACAGATATTAAGGCCTTCCTCCCAGGGTTCCCCCCGCGATGACACCCTTATCGGAGACAGGCAGCACGATGGCGAGATGGATCCCCGGGGCGGCGGTGTTCGGCCTCCTGTGCTTGATGATCATCCCGGCCCCCGGGATCTGGGGCGTCCTGATCGGCGCCGTCTGCGTGCTGGCGATCATCGGCAGCCTGTCCCTGCTCCTCCTGGACCGGGTCGCCACCGGGATCCTCGCCTGGCGGGCGCGCCGGCAGTCCAAGCGCCGGAGCCGGGTGCGGGGACGGGTGGTGCATGCCGGCTCCGGGATGTCCCGGAAGCTCTAACGGGGCTGGATTCCGGCCGGCAGGAGTGCAAGGTCCGAGCGCCTCGACCAGGCGTCGCCACGAACCGGGACGGACCGATGAAGCTCCTCTACTCCCCCGCCTCCCCGTATGCCCGCAAGGTGCTGGTGCTGGCCCACGAGACCGGGCTGATCGACAGGATCGCCGTCACGGTCGCCGGGGCCTCCCCGACCGGCCCCTCCCCGGAGGTCGCCGCCCACAATCCGCTCGGCAAGATCCCGGCCCTGGTCCTGGAGGACGGCACCGCGCTCTACGACAGCCGGGTGATCTGCGAGTATCTCGACGGGCTCTCGGCCGGACCGCGCCTGTTCCCCGAGGGCGCGGCCCGCTGGGACGCCCTGGTCCGGCAGGCGCTCGCCGACGGCCTGCTCGATGCCGCGCTGCTCACCCGCTACGAGCGGGTCCTGCGCCCGGAGGCGCAGCGCTGGGCGTCCTGGGAGGCCGGGCAGGTCGGCAAGATCAGGGCGGCGCTCGACCGGTTCGAGGCCCTGGTCGCGGACATGCCGGCGCTCGATATCGGCTCGGTGGCGATCGCCTGCGCGCTCGGCTACCTTGACCTGCGCTTCCCCGACCTCGCCTGGCGCGAAGGGCGCCCCGCCACCGCCGCCTGGTACGCGGTGTTCGAGGGCCGGCCCTCGATGGTCGCCACCGTGCCGAAGGGATGAGACCTCGGGGCTGCGCGCCCCAAAACCCCGCCCAAGGGCCGGGGGCCCTTTGGAATCCCGGATTTTACGGCTTGGCCTGGACCGCGTAGGGCTGGGACGAGGCGAGCGGGTCGGCGAAGAAGTTTTCGACCGTCCCGGCGCCGGTCCCGAAGGTGATCAGCAAGAAGCCTCCGGCCAGCGCAAAATTCTTCAGGAAATCCCAGAACAGCTCGCGGCCCTTGCCGCCCGCCCAGAAATCGCCGGGCGCCCAGAATGGCTTCCACAGCAGCGCCGTGACGCCGCAATAGCCGGCGAGCACGAAGGCCGCCGCCCGGTCGGCGAAGCCGGTCAGGATGCACAGCGACATCCCGATCTCGACCCCGAGCCCGATCAGGATCAGCAGGGTCGCCGGCCCGGTGGCGTGCACCGCCTGCCGGGCCTGGCCGACCGCGCCCTTGAAGTTGAGGATCTTGTCCAGGGCGCTGAACGGCAGGAACAGCAGCACCAGGAGCAGGCGGACGCCGAACGCGATCGCGACGCTGAGGCTGGCCATGCGCTTTTCGACGATTCCCGAGCCGGCTCCACGGCCCGCCGTTCCTCCAAACCGCGAGCGGCGCAAAGGTTTCCCGTCGCGGGCCGACCACGGATCTTCGGGCATACGGTGCGCCAGGCCCTGGCCGGACTGGGCCGTGCGGATCTGGTCGAGCGGCTGATCCTGTATCTTGCGTCGTTGGTGACTTCTGAACAACAGCAGGGCCATCGATTTCAGCCAACACAATGATCGATATCCCAGCGTAAAATACTATTATTTCCGAAATTTGTAGGCGTTCATCTATCGTACAAGAATCGAACAGATTTTATATTCTCCGACGTTATTTCGATCGTGACCGCCTGGAATAACTTGACAGCCCGAAACACAAACTGCTTCGATTTATCCAGCGCGATAGAATGTCGCCATGCCACAGCGCCGCGAAGATATTCACAGCCGACGTGCAGCGTCGTCATGAATTTCTCGATAGATTTTCAGAGAAACAAGAATGAAAATTGCCATCATTACGCCGTCACGACTTAAACGCTCGACGCTGGTCGGCAAATCCGATCTCTATTTTCTGGAGCATGCCGTTGCGAGCGCAGCGGCTCAAGAGCTCATCGATAAACAGCTCACGATCCATTTCTTCGTCGGAATCGATGCGGATACCGTGATCCCAGATCGGCTCGCTGACCATCCGCAAATCACGTTCGTGCGGAGCGACTGCAAGGCCCAGGTCCCCGCATTGAATGCGGCAATCCGGGCCGTGGATGCCAGCTGGGACCTTGTCGGCTTCCTCGAGGACGACGACCGGTGGCTGCCGCAATATCTCGCCGTCGCCATCCGGGCCCTCGAGGGGTTCGATTTCGTCTCCTCGACTCAACTCGAGGTGAACGAGGCCGACGAGCCCGTCCGGATCAACGATTTCCCGGCGCCGTCCGGTTGGCTCATGCGCCGCAGCACGTTCGAGAAGGTCGGCGCGATCAATCCGGCCTCGAAGTGGCACTACGACAATGAGTGGCTCGGTCGCCTGGCCGAAACCGGCCTGCGTCGCGCCCATCTGGTCGAGGCAACGGCACCGTGGACCATGGACGACGCCTTCCAGGTCCGTCCCTGGCTGGCGAACGTCCTACGTTTCGGCGGCCCGAACATCCACCTCGTGCGCCACGGCTTCGTCCTGCCGCTCGTGTACCGTCTCGTGCATCCGGGATCCGGGACCTCGCATGTCGGCGGGGGCGGGACGGCCAAGACGGAGAGCAACGCGGAATACCAATGGCTCGTCGACCGCTTCGGTCGGATCCCGTGGTGAGGCTGCAGCGCTCTGCCGGACTCGATCCCGTTGCGATCGGTCCGGCCTCTCACCCCTCCATGTGACGCCCCCGCGAGAGAGTGCTGGCCGCGACGTCCGGGCATTCTTCGCAGAAAACCTCAATCTGCGATGCGAGAGCCGCGGCCTTCGAAGGCTCCTCGCGGGGAAGGCTTCGCTGCGCCGTCAGCCCCGGCACGCCCGGATCAGCCGCCGGACGAAATCCGCGCAGGCGGCGAGTTCGTCCCGGGTCACGTATTCGTCGGCCTTGTGGGCCCGGGTGATCGAGCCCGGACCGATCACCACCGCCGGCACGCCGCCCAGCCGCTCGAACAGCCCGCCCTCCGTCCCGTACGAAACCTTCCCGTGCGCGTTCCGCCCGGCCAGCCGCTTGGCCAGCGTCACGATCGCCGCCTCGGGGTCGGTGTCGAGGCCGGGATAGTCGATCAGGGGCTCGACCTCGACGCCGCAGCCCGGGTCCGTTTTCCGCATCAGCGGCGCCAGGGTGTCGGTGGCGTAGGCGATCGCCGCCGCCGCCAGCGCCCCGGCATCGTCGGCGCCGATCGCCCGGTACTCGAACTCGACGCTGCAGGTATCCGGCACGATGTTGAGCGCCGAGCCGCCCCGGACCACGCTCGACAGGCCGGTGGTGTGGGGCACGTCGTAGAGCGGGTCGCGGGCCCCGTCCCGGGCGATCGCCTCCGCGGACAGCCGGACATGCTCGATGAAGCGGGCGGCGTATTCCACCGCGTTGACGCCCGCGGGCGCGAGGGCCGAATGGCTAGCCTTGCCCCGGAAGGTGAGGCGGGAAGCCGACTTGCCCTTGTGCCCGACCACCACGCCCATCCCGGTGGGCTCGCCGACGAAGCAGCCGAGCGGGCGCGGCCCCCGCTCCAGCATTTGGGCGATCAGCGGCCGCACCCCGAGGCAGCCGACCTCCTCGTCGTACGAGATCGCGATGTGGAGCGGGGTGGCGAGCTCCGCCGCCGCCATCTCCGGGAGCAGCGCCAGGCAGACGGCGAGGAACCCCTTCATGTCCGAGGTGCCGCGCCCGTAGAGCCGGCCCGCCTCCTCCCGCAGCACGAACGGGTCCGACGACCAGGGCTGGCCCTCGGCCGGCACCACGTCGCTGTGCCCGGAGAGGACGTAGCCGGCTTGCGTCTCGAACGGGCCGACGCTGACGAGCAGGGCCGCCTTCGTGCCGGTGGCGTCGGGCACCCGCGCGACCGCGGCGCCGTGAGCGCGGCAGTAGCCTTCCGCCCAGTCGATCAGCGGCAGGTTCGAGCGGGCGCTCACGGTGTCGAAGGCCACCAGGGTCTCGAGCAGCGCGACCGGATCCTGCGCGGCGGGGTTTTCGGCGGCGATCGGCATCGGGCGGCTCGCATCGTCTCGGGGGGAGGGCGTCCCGCATCCTACGGGGTTTTCGCAAGTTCCGGACCGGCGAACACCGCCCTGCCCCGGGAAACGCCCCCGGAACCGGCGGCGCGGAGCCGCGTAGGCGCCGGAGAGCCCGCACAGCCGAGCCCGAACCATGCGCCCCGCGTCCGCCCCGATCCTCGCGGCCCTCCTGCCGGCGGCGCTGCTGCTGACGCCCGCTCCGGCCGAGGCCCGCCCGCGCCCGCGGGAACCGCAGTACCGCGCAGCACCGGACATGGAGGCGACGCTGGCCCGCATGGCCGAGCGCGACCGGCTCCGGGGCTGGCGGTCGTGGCAGAGGCCCCGGCCCCCCACGGGCAACCTTCCCCCGGCGACGCGGGAGCGGGTCGCGGCCCCGCCCTTCACAGGATGGGGCTATGGCGGCACGATCCCGGGGGCCCGGCCCGGATTCTGACCCCTCCCCCGCCCGCCTCCGCCTCCGAGGATTGCGATGCCTGCCCCCACCCGCCCCGCCGCCCGGCTCACCCATGCCGCGGCCCTGACCGTCCTCCAGGCGGCCATCGCCCACGCGGAGGCGATCGGGGTGCCGGAGAACGTCGCCGTGGTCGATGCCGACGGCAACCTGCTCGCCTTCCTGCGCATGGACGGCGCCAAGCTGCTGTCGCGCGAGAGCGCGCTCGCCAAGGCGGTCACCGCCGCCTCGAACGGCGCCGCCACCGGCCGGCTCCCGGCCGATCTCGCCGTGACGGTCGCCCTCGCCTCCGGCGGCCACCTGACCAACCTCCCGGGCGGCCTGCCGATCGTGATCGACGGCGCCTGCCTGGGGGGCATCGGGGTCGGCTCCGGCGCCAGCGACCAGGACGTGGCGGTGGCCCGCGCCGGCCTGCGGGCGATCGGCGCGCAGGATCCCGACCCCGCGGCCTGAGAACCGGGCGGCTCGACCCGGATCCGGCGGCCTGTCATGGTGTGGCGGGAGGCCGGGAGGCAACCCACGATGGTTCTCGATTTCCGCCTGGACGATCCGACCCCGGCCGATCCGCGCCGCCGCTGGGCCGAGCTCGACCGGGACGCGCGCAGCGCCTGCTACGACAACACCCGCGCGGTGGCCGACAGCGCCTCCCAGGTGGCCGCCCGCGACGCCGCCTCGGCCGCCTACCGGGCCCGGCATCCGGCCGGCCTCGACATCCCGTACGGCCCGGGCCCCCGCAACGCCCTCGACCTCTACCCGGCCCGCGACGCCTCGGCGCCCGGCCTGATCTTCCTCCATGGCGGCTACTGGCAGCGCGGCGCCCGCGAGCTGTTCGCCTGCTTCGCCGAGGGGCCGAACGCCGCCGGCTGGTCGGTGGCGCTGGTCGGCTACACCCTCGCCCCGGAGGCGAGCCTGACCCGGATCGCAGCCGAGATCGGCGCGGCGCTCGACTGGATCGGCGCCCAGGGACCCGCGCACGGGATCGGCGGCCCCCTGGTCCTGGCCGGCTGGTCGGCGGGCGGGCTGCTGACCGCGCTGCAGCTCGGCCACCCGGCGATCGCCGCGGGGCTCGCGATCTCGGGCGTCTACGATCTCGCGCCGATCCGTGAGACTACCCTGGACGACAAGCTCGGCCTCACGGAGGCGGAGGTCGAGACCCTGTCGCCGCTGCGCCTGCCGGTGGTGGGCAAGCCGCTCTGCCTCGCCTATGGCAGCCGCGAGCTGCCGGCCCTGATCCACGATGCCCGCAACCTGCACGCCCTGCGGGCGGCGGCCCATGCGCCGGGTCCCCTGCTGCCGGTCCCCGGGGCCGAGCATTTCTCCGTGCTCGGCGAGCTGCGTCGGCCGGACGGGATCCTGGTGCGGGCGGCGCATGCGCTGCTCGGCGGCTGAGCGCCCGCGCCGACGTCCGCGCGGCAGCACGGACCGCCGTTTCGCCGGACACGCCGCCCCTGAGGAAGCCCCTGCGGAGGGGTGAGATCGCGCACGGGCCCGGCCTGGACGGGTCCCGTCCGGAGCCGGTCGCCTTCATCCCCGCCCCTCCCCGGCCCCGGACCGGACGGCCGCGCTCCGGCTGCGATCCTGCAGCGCGAACCGGATCGGGGCCGGTTAATCCGCCGGTTCGACAGGCCTCGGGTTGCCGCGTGCGGTCACGCACCAAGTCGATCAGCAAATCGGATTAAATTTTACATCGATCTACTGTGCTTATCCGCACATCTACTTGGATCGTCCGAAGCTATGTTGGGTTCATCGGCACAGGACGCGGTGTCCCGAGCCAGCATGACGAACACAGGCGGAGAGCTTCACATGACGCGCACCACAACCCAGCGCATCCTGACCCTCGGCCTCCTGGCCGGTGCCCTCGCCCTGCCGATGGCGGCCCAGGCCGGCGAGGGTGGCGGCGGCAGCCGGCAGGCCGCCGGCGGCGGCCACATGAGCTCCTATGTCAGCGATCCCTCCCACGATCCGCGCTCCCTGCATTCGCAGCGCGTGGGCAGCGGCCAGCTGCTCGGTGCCCCGATGCTGCATGACCGGGGCCACGCCACGGTCGCGCGCCGCAGCGTGATCGATCCGCACTGGGCTTCCGGGCATGTCGAGCGCCGCACCCGGCGCTGACCCCGCGTAAGACCCGGCGCCGCGTTTCGCATCCGATATCCGGGGCGCGGCGCCGGATCCGTAGAGCCCCCCTGTCGGGATGGTGCCCGAGCCCCCTGGTCGGGCGGTCCCATCCGAAGGCCCGCATCGCCGGAGGGGCCCGCACCGCCACGCCGAGACGGCGCGGCGCCCGGGCTCCCCCCCGTGCCGGCCCCTGTTCGCCCCTCTCTCACAGCCCGATCTCTCGCCGCCGAAGGCCATATCCGTGAACAGCATCATCCAGGGCATCGCCAGCTTCCAGGGCAGCGTCTTCCCAGGCCAGCGCCAGATGTACCAGCAGCTGGTGCGCGACGGTCAGCACCCGAGCGCGCTGATCATCGCCTGCGCCGATTCCCGGGTCGCGCCCGAGCACATCACCCAGGCGGGCCCGGGCGACCTGTTCGTCTGCCGCAACGCCGGCAACATCGTGCCCCCGGCCTCCGACGTGGTCGGCGGCGTCTCCTCGGCGATCGAGTACGCCGTGGTGGCGCTGGGGGTGCGCGACATCGTGATCTGCGGCCATTCCGATTGCGGCGCCATGAGCGGCCTGATGAAGCCGGACCTCCTGAAGAAGATGCCCAGCGTCGCGGCCTGGCTGCGCCACGCCGAGGCCGCCGAGCGGATCGTCTGCGAGGCCTATCCCGAGGGGATGGATCCGCAGGAGCGCCACCGGGCCCTCGCCCTGGAGAACGTGGTGGTCCAGCTCGCCAACCTGCGCACCCATCCGAGCGTCGCCGCCGGCCTGGCCAGGGGCGCCCTGCGCCTGCACGGCTGGTTCTTCGAGATCGAGTCCGGCGCGCTCCTGGCCTATGACGGCACGACCGGGCGGTTCCGGCCGATCGCCGAGGTGGACATGCCCGTGGCCCAGTCGCCCCTGCCGGGGGACCGGATGCGCGCGGCGTGAGCGCCCACCCGCGCCGCGGCCGGCCCGGCGAGACGCGGGCACGGCCCGCCCGGGCCGGATGTCCCAGCGCCGACGATTGATCACCACCCGGGCCGAAAACTTTGTCCGCCCGTATAGCCTCATCGACCCAAGATCTTCGCATCCGGTTAAGCTTGAATCTTCGCGCCCTTTTAAGACGCCGCCGCCACACTCGCCCGGTCCGGTCGACCCGCGGCCCGGGATCCGGCGGACATGCGTCTTCGGCAGGGAGCTTCGTCGATGTTCAGGTTCCTCGCGGCCCCGGTTGCCTGCCTGGCCCTGGCCGGAATCGCCGCGGCGCAGGACCGGACCGAGAGCGTCCAACCGGTGGCGGCGATCCCGGGGCCGGAGGCGCAGCGCCCGGACCCCGCGCCCCGCATCCCCCTCGACAGCCTCGCCCTCCGTCACCCGGAGCCCGAGGCCGCGCAGACCACCGCGTCCCTGAAGAGCCCGGCGGACCTGCCCAGGGAGGCGCTCAGGCCGGTCCCCAAGCCCTGGTGCGCGCAGGAGAGACGCGTCGGCACCGGGGCGGGCTTCTGCCTGATCAACTGAAGCGCCTGCCGACGCCCGGGACGGCGGTTTGCGGCAGCGGGCCCGTGCCCTCGGGGACGCCGCAAGCGAGATCGCGTCGCCGCGCGCCCAGCCTCGTTCTCAAGCCTCCGGATCCGGGTCCCGCTCGAATGGGGGATCAGCCTCTCCGGCCAGGGCGTAGGTGGCCTCGGCGACGCGGCGCAGGGGTCCGCCGGATCCGGCCCGCTTCCACAGCCGGGTGTTGAGCGCCGCCACCGGATCGCGCCCCGGCAGGCTGAAGCCGCGGGCCAGGAGGATCTCCAGGATCTCGGCCGCGTGCAACGGCCGGCCGGCCTCCACAATCGCCCCGCAGGCCGCCTCCACCAGCGCCCGGCCGTAGCGGCGCGCGGCCGCCGCATCCTCCGTGAAGGCGATCGCCGGCGGGATCCCGGCCGGCTCCTCGTGCGGTGGAACGGGTCGGGTCTCCTGGGCTGGGATGTCCCAGGCCTCGGGCGCGGCCGGACTCGGCCGGGCGCCGGGCGGCGGGCTGGTCTCGACGGGGATGCCCCGGGCTGCGGCAGGCCGCGGTTCCGGCGCCGGACGGGCGGCGCGGCCCGCGTCGCGGCCTTCGTCCCGATCGAGGACGGCCGACCCGCTCCCCGCCCCCTTCAGCCGCCGGCCGAGTTCCCGGTAGAGCACGAGATCGGCGATCTCGCGGTCGAGCGCCTCACGCTGCCGCCGCAACGCGGCGAGCCGCGCCTCGATCTCCTCGTCCGACAGGCCCATGTCGCGTTCCCTTCAGCAGGACGGAACATATAGCCTGTTCCGAACAGCTAGGGAATAGCTCTTCTTCGTTCCGTTGCGTCGGCAGTCAGCCACACGAGGGAATAGACCGCTTCTGAAAGGGAATTCGCTCCGTTCCCTCAAATTCCCTGCCGGCGCGCTTTCATTCCCTTCGTGGAGGCCGGACGCGGCGGCACCAGCAGAGCGCTCGGATCGGCCGGGTGCAGGGTCAGGCCGCCATCGTCGAGCACGATCGGCAGGCGCGGGAACACCTCGCGCAGATGCGCCAGATCGGCCTTGAAGGCCTGCCGGAAGCTGCGGATCGAGGCGTTCTCGGCGCCGAACTGTGCGTGCAGGTTGCCCCAGGTCAGCCGCAGCGGCCGTTGCAGGGCCCGCAGCCGGTAGCCGGTCCAGAACAGCAGGTCGAGCTTGCGCGCCGAGCCGGAGAAGGCCCGCGCCGCCCGCACGTCGACCGGCAGGGCGTGCTTGATCAGCGTCTCGTAGAATTCCGGGTCGAACCGGACCGTCCGGCCCGCCTCCTCCTCGCCCTCGCCGGCGCGCGGACGCCACAATTCCAGGCTGCGGAACGGCGGGACGTTGAGGGTGGTGGCGCTGTCGCGCCCGTCCCAGAGGCCGATCTGCATGGTGCAGGCGGCCAGCCGGTTCAGCTGTTCCTTGAACTGCCGGATGGTGCCGCGCTCGCCGCCGGTCACCGCGAACCCCATCTCGCGCATGAAGCCCGAGAGCGTCTCGGCGACCTTCACGGTGGGGCTGCGCTGGCGCACCGCCTCGGTGCAGAGGTGCAGCAGCACCAGCCGGGCCTTCGGCCCGTAGGGCAGCCCCTGGGGCTCGAAGGCGCCGGTCTCCGGATCCTTGATCCGCCCGGCCATCAGGCTCAGCGAGTTGCGCCCGTAGGTGCGGGAGAATTCCCGCACCGGCCCGGGATCGCGATAGGGCAGGCCGCAGAGCGCCAGCACCGAGTGGATGTGCTGCAGGCTCGAGGGCAGCGCCGGCTCGCTCTCGATGACGAGGCGCACCGCGTCGCGGCGGCGCTGGTCGCGCGACAGCTGGGCGCGGCGGAGCTCCTGCTCCCCGAGAACGGCGGCCTCGGCATCGCGCGCGCGCTGGCGGTGCAGCACGTGCTCGACGATCTGGGCGAACAGGAAGCCGCCGCGCGCCGCCTCGATCTCGGCCCGCAGATCCGCGTCGTGGATTGCGGCAATCTTTTCCTCGATGCCCATCGCCCCTCAGCCCGAGCCGCACGCGGAAACGCCCCTCCAACAGGCGGAGAGGCGGCCCGATCCTGCCATGCCACGATTCGCCCGCCGGGGCTCCGGTCCGATCCGGCTTGTCCCGGCAATCCACGCTTCCCCGGGGTCTCTCGCGAGGATCTCCCGAGCGGCAGCCGCGCAGAGTTGCATACGCGCGGATCCGGGCCCTGGGCCCACGCAGAGTTCGATACGCCCGGGTCCCGGCATTCTGTCCCCGCATTCCACCGCCCCGACCCCGAATCCGCGCCGAATCGGATACGCGACCGCGCAGAATCCCATGCACCGACCGGCCGGATCCGCGCAGACTCCGATACGCCGGCGCGCAGAGTCGCATGCGCATCCACGCAGAGTCGGATACGAAAACCAGGCCTAAACCCATGGCGCAGATGAGGAATTGGCCACTGCATATAGTCTTCCGAACTGACTCTCTGAAAGATTCCTTCTAGATAATCTTCCTACTTAACGCGGCGCTCGTTCGTTCTGACGAACACATTCGGTTCCGTCGACATGCACATGGTTTGAAGGGAATATACCCGATCCATCCACAGACCGGGGTGCGGGGGTGAGGCGTCCGTCAGGGAATCCGGTGCCCGGTCAGCCCGGCGACGATGTTTCGGACGGCCTCGGGTTGACGTGGGCTGTGCCGCCCGGTTTCTCGGACCGACCCAGTCTGGAAAGGCCGTGCCGATGTTCCCCTCCCCGATCGCGTTCCGATGACCGGCCGCCGCAATGATGGCCGCCCGGGCGGCCCGCCCCGGTCCGGGTTCCGACCCGGCTTCCGGCCTGGGGGGCGTCCCGGCGGGTCCGGGCCGCGGCCCGAATCCGGCGCGCCGGAGGGCGCCGCGGTGCTCTACGGCTGGCACCCGGTGGTGCAGGCGCTCGGCAATGCGGAGCGCGGCCTGCACCGGCTGCTCGCCACCGAGAACGCGGCGGCCCGGCTGACCGAGGAATTCGGCGACGCCCTACGCATCACCCCCGAGCTGGTGCGGCCGAGCGAGATCGGGCGCCTGCTCGGGCCGGACGCGGTCCACCAAGGCCTGTATCTCGAGGCCGAGCCCCTGTCCGCCCCGGGCCTGGACGACCTGCCGGCCGACGCCCTGCTGCTGGCGCTGGACCAGATCACCGACCCGCACAATGTCGGGGCGATCGTCCGCACGGCCGCGGCTTTCGGGGTCGCCGGCATCGTCACCACGGTGCGGCACGCGCCGGGTGCCACCGGGGTCCTGGCGAAATCCGCCTCCGGCGGGCTGGAGCACGTGCCCTTCGTCACCGTCCGCAACCTGGCCGAGGCGCTGATCGAGTTGGGCGAGCGCGGCTACACGCGGATCGGCCTCGATTCCGATGCCCCCGCGAGCCTCGACACGCTCACCATCGCCCGGCCGCTGGTGATCGTCCTCGGGGCGGAGGGCAAGGGCCTGCGCGAGCGGACCCGGATCTGCTGCGACATCCTGGCCCGGATCCCGTTCTCGGGGGCGATCCGCAGCCTCAACGTCTCGAACGCCGCCGCGATCACGCTCTACGCCCTGGGCCGGCCGCCGGCCTGAAGGGCGGCCGGATACGGACCGGAAACAAAAAGACCCGCGCCGAATCCGTGCCGCGACCTAGGCAATTCCAGTCCTCTGCCGTAGAAGACCGCATTGAGGGGGGCGTGGGCTGCGAGGCGTGCGCCGGATGCTGGACGATGCTTTAACTTACGGCGGTGGGGCTTTCAGCCTGATCGCGGTCGGCGTGTGGCTGTGGCTCGCCCGGCGGGCGTTCCCGAGCTTCGAGTCCTTCGTGAAGGGGTTCGACGACGAGCTGCGGCTGGGCGCGAGCCCGGAGGAGCGCGCCCGCACCGCCCGCTGGCATCAGATCCGCCAGGCGGCCGTGGCCCTGACCGCGGTCGGCGCCCTGTGCCTGTCGATCGGCCTCGCGATCCCCGACTGAGAGCCTCTCACAAAACTCCCGCCGCACAGTCGCGTGCGAGGCGAGGGCTCCCGGGAACCGGGAGTTTTGTGAGGTGCTCTGAGTGGGTAACGTCCTGCCGCGAGGGCTCCGCCCCTGAATCCCGCCGAGGGGGTGAGCCCTTTGGAGGCGCCGTCGTGCCGGCTCTACGGCTCGGCCCGGAATCCGGCGAGCGGTGCGGTGAGCGTGCAGACGAGCCCGTCGTTGGCGAAATCGAGCTCGGCCCGGCCGCCGACCGCCCCGGCCAGCCCGCGCTCGATCAGCCGCGAGCCGAAGCCCCTGCGCCTCGGCGGGGCCACCGGCGGGCCGCC
>NZ_AKFK01000049.1:0-25848 GCF_000272495.1 Methylobacterium sp. GXF4
GGAGATCATGCGGCGTCCTCGTCGAATGGGTTCTTCGCCCCGGCCGGATTCAGGTCCAGGACGTAGTAGTCGCGCATCAGGTCGTCGTATTCGGGCGCCTGGATCGGCACCGAGAGCTCCCCGGCGCGTGAGATGTCGAGCGCCAGCAACCGGTCGTTGAAGGCGGCCGGATCATTCGCCAGGGCGTAGGGCAGGACATGGCCGTTCGGATAGGCCCGCAGCCGGTCGCCCTGGGCGCCGAGATCGAAGGCCACCACCGGCAGGCCGGTCCGCAGCCCGAGCGTCAGGGCATACGAATACGTTTCCGGCCAGATCGCCGGCAGCAGGACCAGGTCGGCGGAAGTCCGCCAGACCAGGTCGAGGGCCTCGTCGTCGCCGGCGTAGCGGCCGGTCTGGCTCACCCCGGCCCGCTCCAGGCCGCCCGCCAGCGCGGGATCGGAGAAGCCCACGATCGCGAACCGCAGCGGCAGCTTCCGGTCCTGGGCGTCGGTGGCCAGGGCCTGCAGGAACAGGCCGCCCTTGGTCGCGCTGATCGCGCCCAGCACCGCGACGCGGCGCAGGCGGCCCGGGCGCCTCAGGGCGGTGGAGCGCACGCTTCGGTCGGCCTCGACATGCGGCCGCACCGTGATCGCCAGTTCCGGATACACGCCGCCGATCCGCCCCGCCGTGTCGGCGGACGGCGCGAACACCCGCGCCGCCCCGGCCAGGAACCGCCCGAACGTGGCCCGCCGCTCCGCCGGATCCGGCTCCTCGTAGCCGTCCGCGTCCGAGGCCAGGCAGTCCCGGCACAGAGACACCGGCGCCAGCCCGCAATAGCGCCCGTCCGGCATCACCAGGTGGTTGCGGTGGCACACCGGCGAGAAGTCGTGCAGCGTCCAGGCATAGGGCCGCCCCGACCCGGACACGAGGTCCATCAGCGCCTGCGCCGCATTCCAGCGCAGGCCCGCCAGCGAGTGCACGTGGATCAGGCGCGGCGCCAACTGCTCCACGAACGCCGCCACCGCCTCGGCATCGCGCGGCAGGTACAGGCTGTCCAGGCTCGGCAGGTACACGAACTCCCGGCTGCGATACGAGACGTTGACCTGGATGTTCCGGGCCCGGTCGACCGAGAGCAGCACCACGGCCGTGCCCTCGCGTTTGAGCCGGGCGATCATGTCGTCGATGTGCCGCTGGATGCCCCCGCCCCAGCTATGGGTCACGAACAGCACCGCCCGGCCGCGGAAGTGTCGGGCGAGCCGGTGCAGGTCGAGCCGCGCCCGCCCCCGCCGGCCGGGATCGGCCTGGACGAACTGGCCGACGAGCGCCGGGTAATCCGGATGCTTGGCGAGCAAGGCCGCCTGGCCCTGGTCGTACTCGCCGCCCGGGTCGAGCCCGAACGAGATCTGCCCGGCATGGTAGACGTACACGTCCTCGGCCAGCAGGTTCGAAAACCCGGCCTTGCGGGCGCGCATGCACCAGTCGTTCTCCTCGCCGTAGCCCTTGCCGAAGGCGACCTCGTCGAGGGTCCCGACCGCGTCGAGCGCGGCGGCGGTCATGTAGAGGCAGAACCCGACCCCGGTGGGCACCTCGATGCTGCGGCCGCGGTTGAGCGTGCGGGCGGCCTGGTCGAGCTCGGGCCGGGGGATCTCCAGCGCCATGGTGTTGTTGGCGTTGAAGCGCGGGTAGCTGCAGATCGTGGCGTTGTTCGACAGCGGCGTGACGCTGCCCACCGGCGGGCGGCCGTCCGCGTCTGCCGCCTCGGCATGGGCGACGAGTCGGTCGAGCCAGTCGCCGAACACCTGGGCGTCGGAGTTGAGCAGGACCACGGCCTTGCCCTGGCGCAGACTGAGCCCGCGATTGACCGAGCGGACGAAGCCGAGGTTTTCCCGGTTCTCGACGAGGTGGAACAGGCCGCGGCCGGCGAGGTCCTTGAGGTCGGCGGAGAGCAGCGGGTCGGGGGACCGGTCGTTGACGGCGAGCAGGGTGAAGGGGGTCTTCTGCGGGGCGGCGAGGCAGGCGTGGATGGCGCGCAGGGTCTCGCCGCGGCCCTTGTAGACCGGCATGATCACGACGACCCGGGCCTGGGCGAGGGTCAGGGCGCGGGGCAGGCCGTCCCAGTCCTGCGGCTCGGGGGCCTCCATGGCCGGCCAGGCTCCGAGATCCTCGGGGCAGCCCATCAGCCCGGCGGCGCGCCCGGTGCGCACGTAGTGCAGGAACGGCGTCTCGCCCGGCGCAAGAAGATGCCCGTAGGTCTCCGCGTAGAACGCGATCGAGAAGGTCTTGCTCGGGTCGCGGCCCTCGTGCTGGCCGTAGGCGACGAAATGAGCGAGCGGGCCGCCCGCGGCGCCGGCGATGTCGGCATTGCGCTTGGCGTAGTACGCCGCGTCGAAATACGGCTCGAACAGCCGGGCCTGCTCGGCCAGGGCGTCCGCCTCGGAGGGCGGCGGCCCGTAGCGCGGGTCGAACCGCCCGGCCGCGATATCGACGCCGTGCAACAGTGCGGTGGCGAGATGGTGGACCAGGGGCGCGATGCCGGTCTCGCGCACCCAGGGATGGGCGTCGAGATAGGCGGTCCCGTTGAAATCGGGGCGCGGGTTGCGGCCCTGCCGCCAGCCGGTGTCGCAATAGTCGCGGATCGCGTCGACATCCTCGGCGAGGCCGTAGCGTTCCCGGTAGAAGGCGTGGTCGAAATGCAGCGCCGCCAGCCCGGCCTGCAGGTCCAGGGATGCCGCCCGGTCCAGGGGCTCCCGGCCGATCGCGCCGAGCCAGAGCGTGTCCTCCACGGGCGGACGCGCCGGGCGCAGGCCGCAGACCCGCAGCAGCGCGTCCAGCGTCGAGCGCCCCGGGCCCGGATCGCGCAGCTCCCGCCAGCCGCTTGTGGCGAAGTGCAGATAGGGTGCGGCCTCCCGCACGTCCGGGTAGGTCGCCCGGTACCAGGCCTCGTCCACGGCCGGGACGTTCAGCCTGTCCGTCCCTGAGAACGGCTGTTTACCCGTCAGCAGCGTCTCGGCGACGGTGCGGAAGAACGGGTCGCCGATCACCGCCCGGCTGCCGGCCCGCGCCTGCACGAAGCCGGCGGGGTCGAAATCCTGGCGCGGGCTGCGCATCGCCCGCCAGCCGCCGCTCACGTAGCTGCGCAGCAGCTCGGCGTCGGAGGCCGCGTCCGACCCGTCCAACCCTTGCCGGTAATAGGCGGCGTCGAAATAGGGACCGATCGTCTCGGCCTGAAGCGCGACGAGATCCGCCGGCTCGGGCCGGGCGGGGCCGCCGTGCAGGACGTAGTGCACCAGCGGGTTCTGGGTCGCGTAGGAGATGCCCCGGGTCAGGCAATAGGCCAGGATGTCGAAGTGCGGCGACGGCTCGCGGCCCTCGCGCCAGCCGGAGGCCATGTAATGGGCCACGGGGTCGACGCCGGCCGCCCCCAGGTCGGGGTTGTTGGCGAGGTAGAACGCCCCGTCCACGAGGCGGCGGGCCAGGCGCTCGGCCTGTTTCGTGTCGGGCCGGGGCAGGGCACCGCCCTTGGCGCGCTGCGCCGTCACCCAGTGCAGGAACGGGTTGATGCCGGCCCGGGCGAGATACGGCCGTGCGGCGAGGTAGTCGGCGGTGCAGAAGTCCGGTCGCGGGTCCCGGCCCTCGCGCCAGCCGACCGTGAGGTAGTCGCGCACCGGATCGACCGTGATGCCGTACCAGCTCGCGTAGAAGCCGGCATCGACATACGGCTCCAAAGCCGCGACCATGTGGGTCTCGATGTCGTCCCCGGCCTGTTTGCCGACCCACCGGGCGTGCAGGGCGGCGGGCCGGCCCAGCGGGTCGCTGAGCCGGCGCCAACCGAGGCGCAGGGCGCGGGCGGAGTCGACGGCGCCGCGCGCGACGGGCCGGCCGATGCGGCGCTTGAACCGCCCGAAGGTCGGGGGCAAACCGAGGCGCATCTCAGGGCTCTGCGGGGAAACGTGCGCCGCGTGCCGTCACGAGACGCGGCATCCGGCAGCCGCCTTCGGGGTCGACGCGGTCGAGGCGCGGGTCTCGGATCGGCTCATGGTCGGCAGCGTCGGGGCGTGCGAGGCGCGGGGGCGGGCCTCGCATTCTTCGCCCGTCGAACTAACGGAACCGACGGAGTCCGTAAACCATGGGCCGGCCCGTCCTCGGCCCGCGCGGCTGCGCGACCCGGCATGGCCGCTTGTCGGGGACCGGGGCCCGCGATATCGAAACGCCGGCCTCGCGCACCGTGCCAGGTATCGGACCCGGCACGGTGCGCGAGGTCTATGCTTCACATCGCCTTTTTCCGAAAGCCGGCAGCCACCTTTCGGGACGATGCTGTATCGGGACCGAATCGACGCCATGCCCCGCCGCGCGGGCTTTCCAGTCCGGCCTTCCCTCGCGAGCGATCCCTTCGATGCCGCGCCGCGGACCCCTCGACGTCGAACAGGCCGACGCCGTCGCGGTGGGGCGGGTAAGAGCGGCCGGAGCCCGGCCCGTGCCTGAACCGACGCCGGGCCGCCTCATGATCGGCATCACCCTGTTCCGGCCGAGCCCGGACCAGGTGGATCGGGTGCTGGCGCAGGCCGTCTCCGGATGCGCCGGGGTGATCGCCTTCGACGATGGCGGCCTGGCCGAGGCGGATGCGGAGCGCCTCACCCGGGCCGGGGTGACCGTCCTGTCGGCGGGGCGCAATCTCGGCATCGCGGAGGCGCTCAACCGGATCGCCGCGGCGGCCCGGGCGGCCGGTGCCGAGACCCTGCTGCTGCTCGACCAGGATGCCGAGCCAGAGACCGGGCTGGCCGCGGCGCTGCTGGCCGCCCGCGAGCGGCTTCGGGCGGCCGCGATCCCGGTCGCGGTCGTGGGGCCGGCCCCTGCCCCCGCACCCGGCCACAAGGCGCCTGCCTACCCGCCCCGCCCCGGCGCGCCGGCCTGCGGCGCCCTCCCTCCAGCCTGCGCCCCGGTGCAGTTCCTGGCGACCTCGGGCTCGCTCATCGACCTCGACGCCCTCGCCCGGATCGGGCCGTTCCGCGCCGATTTCTTCATCGACGGCGTCGAGCTCGAATGGTGCTTTCGCGCCTGGAGCCTGGGTTACGGCTGCTACCTGGCCCGGGATGTCGCGATCCCGCACCGGGTCGGGGGCGGGGTGATCCGCGGCTTCGGGATCGCGATGCCGCGCCAGCCCCTGTTCCGCATGGCGACCTACCTGCGCAACGCGGTCTATGCCTGGCGCCTGCCGCACGTCCCCCTGCGCTGGAAGCTCGCCCAGGCCGCCTACCTGCCGCTCCAGGCCGGCCTGTACTGGGCGGATTCGGGCTGGCGGCCGGCCGTGCTGCTGCGGCTGCTGGGGGCCGTCCGCGACGGCGCCCTCGGGCGCCTCGGCCCGCCCCCGGATCGCCCATGACCGACCGCGCCGCCCTCGACGTGGTGATCGTCAACTGGAACGGCGGCGCCCTCCTCCGCGCCTGCCTGGCGAGCCTCGCATCCGTCCGGGAGGCCGCATCCGTGCAGGTCATCGTGGTCGACAACGCCTCGCAGGACGGCTCGGCGGACGACCTGCCCGCCCTGCCCCGCCCGCTCCGGCTGATCCGCAACGCCGAGAATCGCGGCTTCGGCCGGGCCTGCGACCAGGGTGCCGCCGCCGGGGACGCCCCGGCGATCCTGTTCCTCAACCCGGACACGCAGGTCGCCCCCGACGCCCTGCTCGTGGCCCTGGACGCCCTGATGGCCGATCCGCGCACCGGGATCGTCGGCGCCCGGCTGGTCGACCCGGACGGGCGGACCGCCCGCTCCTGCGCCCGGGCGCCCACCGGTCTCGGCCTCCTCGGCCGCGCCCTCGCGCTCGACCGGCTCGGCCTCGTCCGGCCGCATTTCCTGCGCGAATGGGATCACGCCGACGACCGGGCCGTCGGCCAGGTGATGGGCGCGTTCCTGATGATCCGCCGGGACCTGTTCGCGGCGCTCGACGGCTTCGACCCGCGCTTCTTCGTCTATTGGGAGGATGCCGACCTCTGCACCCGCGCCCGCGCCGCCGGCTTCTCAGTGCGGCACGTGGCCGGGGCGGTCGCCCACCATGTCGGCCAGGGCACGACCCGGCAGGCCCGGGCGCGGCGCCTGTTCTACTTCCTACGCAGCCAGATCCTCTATGCCGGCAAGCATCACGGCCCGGCCGCCGCCCTCGCCCTCACCATGGCGAGTTTTTGCGCGCAGGTGCCGCTGCGGCTCGCCCTGGCGCTCGCCCGCCGCTCGCCGCAGGAGGCCGTCGAGGTGCTGCGCGCGGCCGGGCTCCTGGCGGCAGCGCTACCCGGCCTTGCGCCAAAACTTCTGCGGGGCCGGTGATCAGCGGCCGATATGGGCCACGGAGGCGATCTCCACGAGGGCGTCGGGCTTCACCAAGCCGCACTGGATGCAGTAGCGCGCCGGCTTCTCGCCGGGGAAGTAGTCCGCGTAGACCGCGTTGATCGCCGCGTAATCGGCCCAGTCCTTCAGGAAGACGTGGTTGAAGGTCACGTCGTCCATCGTGCCGCCCGCGGCCTCGACCACGCCCTTGATCGTCTCCAGCACGTGCCGGGTCTGGGCACCGGCATCGCCGACATGGACGACGTTGGCATCCGCATCGAGCGGCAGCGTGCCCGAGACGTACAGCACCCCGTCGGCCAGGGTGCCGGGCACGTAGGGGGCGAGCGGCTTGCCGGTCCCCGGCGGTATGACAACCTGCTTCGGCATTTCTTTTCCGGACTTGGCGTTGCGGGTGCGGGGACGGCGGGCGGTCTATTCGGCGGCGGCGCGGGTCTGCGCGCCGAGCGCCGCCGCGAACGACGCCACGTCCGAGACCCAGCCGAAGAAGGTCTCAATATTGGCGAGCGCCCCCTCGTGCAGGCTCCGCGGCCCGGCCTGGTGGGTGGCGTCCGCCAGGACGATCCCAAAATACTCCCGGTGGTAGCCGTCCCGCAGGGTCGACTCGACGCAGACATTGGTGGCGATGCCGGTGAAGACCAGCGTGTTCACACCCCGGGCCCGCAGCATGCTGTCGAGCGGCGTGTTGTAGAAGCCGCTGTAGCGCGGCTTGCCCAGCACGATGTCGCCGGGCTCCGGCTTCAGGGCGTCCACCAGGGCATAGTCCCAGGAGCCCTTGGCGAGGAGCTGCGCGTTCATCTCCGGCCGCCGCCGCATGGTCTTGAGGGCGTTGGACTTGTGCCAGTTCGGCGAGCCCGGGCCGCCAGCCTCGACGTAATCCGGATCCCAGCCGTTCTGGAACCACAGGATCCGGATGCCCGCGGCCCGGGCCGCCGCCACCGCCCGGATGATCCGGGCGATGACCGGGCCGGTCTCCGACACGTCGAAGCCCGCGAGGTCGAGATAGCCGCCCGGGCTGGCATAGGCGTTCTGCATGTCGACGACGATCAGCACCGTCGCGGCCGGATCGAAGGCGATCGGCTCGGGCCGGGCCGGCAGGATGACGCCGCCGTGGCGGCCATGGGCGTCGTGGAATCCGGCTTGCGTGTCCATCAGGCGACTTCTCTCATCACGCGACCTCGGCGAGCGGTGTCGGCACGACGTGCCGGCGGGATTGCATCAGCGGCTGGATCCGGGTCCCGAAGGCGTCGAGCCCTTTGAGGAAGTCGTCGAACACCAGCAGCACGCCCTCCACCCCGTCGATCGTCATGATCGCGTCGAGCATCTCGGCCACGTGGGCGTAGCTGCCCACCAGGGTGCCCATGTTGAGGTTCACCGCCGAGGTCGGGTCGGCGAGCTGGCGGACGTTCGTGTCGCTGCCGGACTTGGTGTCGGCCGCGCCCTGGATCCCGAGCCAGGCGATCGCCTCGGCATCGGCCCCCGCCTTGTAATGCTCCCAGGTCGCCATCGCGGCGGCGTCGGTCTCGTCGGCGATGATCATGAACAGCGCGAAGGCGGTCACGTGCCGACCGGTCTTGGCCCTGGCCTCCGCCAGCCGCTCCACCACGGGCGCGAAGGCGGTGGGGGTGTTGACCCCCTTGCCCAGGCAGAAATTGTAGTCGGCATATTGCGCCGTGAAGGCCATGCCGGCGCCGCTCTGGCCGGCGCAGATGATCTTCATCGGCGCCTGCGGCCGGGGGCTCAGGCGGCAATCGTTCATCTGGAAGAACGTGCCCTTGAGGTCGCTGGCCCCCGTCTCCCACAGCTCGCGTAGAATCTGAGCGTATTCCGACAAGTAGTCGTACCGCTTCAAGAAATACTCCTCGCCGGGCCACAGGCCCATCTGGTCGTATTCCGGCTTCTGCCAGCCGGTGACGAGGTTCAGGCCGAAGCGCCCGTCCGAGATCGAATCGATGGTCGCGGCCATGCGGGCGACGATCGCGGGCGGCATGCACAGGGTCGCCGCGGTGGCGAACAGCTTGATCCGGGTGGTCACCGCGGCGAGCCCCGCCATCAGGGTGAACGATTCGAGGTTGTGGTCCCAGAACTCGGTCTTGCCGCCGAAGCCGCGCAGCTTGATCATCGACAGGGCGAAATCGAGCCCGTGCGCTTCCGCCTTCAGGGTGATCTGCTTGTTGAGCGCGAAGCTCGGCCGGTATTGCGGGGCGTTCTCCGACAGCAGCCAGCCGTTGTTGCCGATCGGGATGAACACCCCGACGCTCATGGGAGCAACGTCCTTGGCCGGGACCGCCCCGGGGCGGCCCTCCGCGTCTGCCTGGCTCTGCGTCATCGCCCTCTGCCCCCTGCGACCGAGTCCCGCAGGACTGAGTCGGTCGCCGGGACGCTCGCAAAACCCGGGCGGAGAATCAAACCCGCGCGCGGGTTCGGGGCGGAAAATGCCACTCTTTCCAGCGACTTGCACAACCGAAGCGCGACGCCTGCACATCTCGCACGCGCAGTGCTTGCCGACCGGCCGCATCCATCTAGATGATCCGTCGGCTCAGGTGTCTCGTGGGAGGCGCTTGATCGGAGTGACCGTCGATGCGCGCGTGGCTCGCCCTCCTGCTGATCCTCGGCCTCGCGGGGCCGGCCCTGGCCGATGACGGCGCCCGGGCGGCGGCCCGGGCGGTGATCGCCAAGCAGGTCGAGGCGCTCGGGCGCGACGACGCGCCGACCGCCTATGCCCAGGCGGCCCCGGCGATCCAGGAGCTGTTTCCGAACGCCGACCTGTTCATCGGCATGGTCCGCAACCAGTACCGTCCGGTCTACCGCCACCGCAGCTTCGTGTTCGGCGAGGGCCGGGATACCGGGGCGGCGGGAATGGTGCAGTCGGTGGCGATCCAGGACGAGTACGGCGTCGACTGGACCGCCGAGTACAGCCTCGCCCGGGACGCGGACGGGGCCTGGCGCATCACCGGCTGCCGCCTGATCAAGGCGCCGGGCACGAGCGCCTGACCGGCGCTCGCGGTTCCGCCGGCCTACGCGGCGAGGGCCACGGCCTTCCGGATCGTCCCGTCGAGCGCGACGTGGACCGTGTGGCGCACGCCGTCCTTCGCGGCCGGAAGCTCGAAATGCTTGGGCTTCCGCTCCGGCACGCCGGCGACCGTGTAGCCCGCCGCCTCCGCGGCCCGGATCGCCCGGGCGGGATCGGCCGGCGGATGGGCGTGCTTCTCCTTCTCGGGCCAGTCGATCGTGCGGGTCGAGCCGTCCGCCAGGGTGAGGCGGGTGACCTTGATCGCGCAGGGCTTTTTCGTGCCCCGCAGCGCGACCCGGTCGCCGACCGCCAGGGTTATGTCCGCGGCGCCCTTCGGGCCGAGATCCGCCAGGATCCGCCCCCCTGCCCCGTCGAGGGCGAATCGGTGCCCGAACACGGCCCAGACGGTGCCGGCGGCCTCATGCGAATCGGTTCTCGTATCGGTCATGGTGGTGATCCTGTCGTGGGTGCCGGCATTGGCGGGGTCGTTTCCGAGCCCCGCCGGCGTGGCGAGGCGCTATCGGGCGTCGGCGGGCCGCAGCGTCCCGAGCTTGTCGACGAGCTGCAGGGTGATGTCGGCACAGGCCTTCATCGAGTCCTCGTCGGCGCATTTCACGTCGATCCGGGTGTCGCCCCGCTCGAGGCGGAAATGCGCGCCCTTCGGCGGCGGAGGCGGCGGCGGCGGACCGTCGGGGCCCGGGCCGCGCTGGGGACCGCCGGGGGGCGGCGGGGGCGGCCCGTCCGGACCGGGACCGCGCCGGGGACCGCCCGGGGGCGGAGGCGGCGGGGCGCCGGCCTCGGGACCCGGCCGCGGGCCGCCGGGCGGCGGGGTCTGGGCGATCGCCGCGGTGCCGAGCAGCAGCGCTGCGGCGCCGGCCAAGGCGAGGGGTCGAACGGCACGGGTTCGAATCATGTCGGCTCTCTTTCCGAAGGCACCCCGCAGGCGGGGTCGGGCCGCCCCCGCGGTGCCGGCCGGTCGGGCCGGGGTTCCCCGGGGGTGATCCGGTTCTAGGCGCGGCGGCGCAACCGGTCCTGAACCGGCCCGTTCAGGCCCGGTTAAACCGCGGCCCCCCCTCGGCCGCGCCGGGCTTTCGACAGGTCCGCCCGCATCGTGTAGAGGGGGCGCCTTCCTCCCGGAGGCCCCTGTGCTCCACGTCTCGACCCGCGGCGAGGCCGCACCGCTCTCGTTCTCGGATGCGCTCCTCGCAGGCCTCGCCCGCGACGGCGGACTCTACGTGCCGCAGACCTGGCCGCAGATCGGCCCGGCGGAGATCGCCGCGCTGGCCGGCAAGCCCTACGCGGAGGCCGCCAAGCGCGTGCTGCGGCCGCTGATGGATGGCGAGATCGCCGGTCCGGACCTCGACCGGATGATCGACGAATCCTACGCCACCTTCCGGCACCCGGCGGTCTGCCCGCTGACCCAGCTCGACGACAACCTGTTCCTGCTGGAGCTCTTCCACGGGCCGACGCTCGCCTTCAAGGACGTGGCGATGCAGCTGCTCGGGCGGCTGATGGACCATGTCCTCGCCAAGCGCGACACCCGCGCCACCATCGTGGGCGCGACCTCGGGCGATACCGGCTCGGCCGCCGTCGAGGCCTTCGGCGGCCTCGACCGGGTCGACATCTTCATCCTCTACCCGCACGGGCGGGTCTCCGAGGTCCAGCGGCGGCAGATGACCTCGGTGCCGGCCCAGAACGTCCACGCGCTGGCGGTGGACGGCACCTTCGACGATTGCCAGAACCTGGTCAAAGCCTTGTTCCAGCACGCCGAATTCGCCGATGCGGTGCGCCTGTCCGGGGTCAACTCGATCAACTGGGCCCGGGTCGCGGCGCAGGCGGTCTACTATTTCACCAGCGCGGTGGCGCTCGGGGCGCCCCACCGGCCGGTCTCCTTCGCGGTGCCGACCGGCAATTTCGGCGACGTGCTCGCCGGCTGGGTCGCCAAGCGCATGGGCCTGCCGATCGAGCGGCTGATGATCGGCACCAACGCCAACGACATCCTGGTGCGCACCCTGGAGCACGGCGCCTACGAGCTGCGCGGCGTCGTGCCCACGACCTCGCCCTCCATGGACATCCAGATTTCTTCGAATTTCGAGCGGCTTCTGTTCGAGGCCCTGGGGCGCGACGCCTCGGCGCTGTCGCGGCTGATGGCCGGGCTGAAGCAGTCCGGCGGCTTCTCCCTGAGCCCGGACGTCCTGGCCACGGTCCGCTCCGAGTTCGATGCCGTCGCCGTGCCCGAGAGCGACGTGATGGAGGAGATCGCCCTGACCCAGGCCGCCACCGGGATCGTGCTCGATCCCCACAGCGCCATCGGGGTGCGGGCCGGCCGCCGGCTCCTGGAGAAGGACCCGGCCACCCCTGTCGTCGCCCTCGCCACCGCGCACCCCGCGAAATTCCCGGACGCGGTCGCCAAGGCCACCGGCGGCCTGCGCCCAGCCCTGCCGCCGCACCTCGCCGACCTCATGGACCGGCCCGAGCGCATGACCCCTGTGGCCAACGACCAGGCCGCGGTGGAGCGGCTGATCCGCGAGCGCGCCCGCATCACGAAGGGTGCCTGAGCCCGCGATGAACCAGCATTTCTCCACGCACGCCGCTTCCCCGGACCTGCGCACCACGCGGCTCGCGAACGGTGTCACGGTGGTCACCGAGCCGATGCCCGGGGTGGCGACCGCCAGCCTCGGCGTCTGGGTCGGCGCTGGCTCGCGCAACGAGCGGGCGGATGAGGCCGGCCTGTCCCACCTCATCGAGCACATGGCGTTCAAGGGCACCCGCACGCGCACGGCCCAGAAGATCGCCGAGGAGATCGAGAATGTCGGCGGCGAGATCAACGCCGCCACCTCCACGGAGGGGACGAGCTACACCGCCCGGGTGCTCGGCGAGGATGCCGGCCTCGCCCTCGACGTGATCGGCGACATCCTCACCGATTCGGTGTTCGATGCCGGCGAGCTCGCCCGCGAGAAGGGCGTGATCCTGCAGGAATACGCCGCCGTCGAGGACACCCCCGACGACGTGGTCTACGACGCCTTCACGGAAGCCGCCTTCCCAAACCAGCCGGTCGGCCGGCCGATCCTCGGGCGGCCCGAGACGATCCGGAGCTTCGACGAGGCCGGCATCCGCGCCTATCTCGCCCGGGAATACACGCCGGACCGCATCGTCGTGGCCGGGGCCGGCGCGGTCACCCACGAGGCGATCGTCGCGGCCGCCGAGCGCCATTTCGGCGCCCTGCCGGCAACGGTGGCGCCTGCGGCGGTGGCGGGGCTCTACGGCGGCGGCGAGCGGCGGATGCCGCGCAAGCTCGAACAGGCCAACGTCGTGATCGGCCTGCCCGGCCTGTCGTTCCGGGACGAGCGCTACTACGCGCTGCACATGTTCGCCCAGGTGCTCGGCGGCGGGCTGACCTCCCGGCTGTGGCAGGAGGTGCGCGAGACCCGCGGCCTCGCCTACGAGATCCAGGCCTTCCACTGGCCGTTCTCCGATTGCGGCCTGTTCGGCATCGGCGCCGGGACCGCCGGCGCGGACCTGCCCGAGCTGGTCGACGTGACGCTGGCGGCCACGGCCCGGGCCGCCCGCGACCTCGCCGAGCCCGAGATCGCCCGGGCCAAGGCGCAGCTGAAGGTGTCCCTGCTCTCGGCGCTGGAGACGCCCGGTGGGCGCATCGAGCGCAACGCCCGCCAGATCCTGGCCTGGGGCCGGGTCATTCCCGCCGGGGAGGTGATCGACAAGGTCGACGCCGTCACGGTGGCGGATGTGCGGGCCGTCGCGGCCGACATGCTCAAGGGCGCGCCGACGCTGGCGGCGATCGGCCCGATCCGCAAGCTGCCCACCCTCGACCGGATCGCCGCCGCCCTCGGCGCAGCCTAGGGCCGCGTTCCGGGTGCCGAAGCCGGGGCGACGCGCCAGGTCTTTGATGGGGCAGCCTCTTTTCCGAAAGCCGGACGCCGCCTTCCGGGACGAGGCTGTGAAATCCACCGCAAACCCGCCCCGGCCGGGCGCCGCCCCCGCGCACCCAACTTGATTTGGCCGCAAAGGGGCGCGATCCGCGGGGTCCGGATCCGGACCGGGGCGGCTGCCCCGGGATCGGGGCCGTCCTATCGATCGCGGCCGCCCGGGTGGCCGATGCCGAAGCTCGCACGGCCGGAACTCAAGACACCCTTGCGCATCCTCGCCCTCCTCCTGACCCTGGTCGGTGCCCTGTCGCTGGCCGTCTCGGCGAGCGCTCCGGCCCTGGCCGTCGAGGCGGTGCGCGTCACCCTCGACGCGCCGGTGATCGACCTGACCACCGCGATCGAGCGCTACCGCTCGGACGGGGACCTGATCCAGATCTCGACGGCGCCGGGCAAGGACGGCATCGTCCGCCGCATCGTCGTGAAGGCGCGCGATGCCGGCGCCCGGCCCGACTGGATCGTGTTCGCGCTCACCAACGACACCGACGAGCAGATCGACCGCATCCTGGTGGCGCCGCATTTCCGGCTGGTGGATTCCGGGGTGATCTGGCCCGATCTCGGCGGCTCGCGGATCGCCGCCATCACGGCGAGCCAGGGCATCCGCCCGGAGCGCGACGAGAACCCGGAAGCCGACCAGTTCACCATCACGCTGGATCCCGGCACGACCGTCACCTACGTCGCCGAGCTGCGCGGCCCCAACGTCCCGCAGCTGCACCTGTGGGATCAGGACGCCTATCGCCGCAAGACCGCCGGGCTGACCCTGTACAAGGGCATCATCATCGGCATCAGCGGGCTGCTGGCCCTGTTCCTGACCATCGTGTTCGTGGTCAAGGGCGCGATCATCTTCCCGGCCGCCGCGGCTCTGGCCTGGTCGGTGCTGGCCTATGCCTGCATCGATTTCGGCTTCCTGCAGCGGGTCTTTCCCGTCACCGAGCTCGCCGAGCGGGTCTACCGGGCCTCCGCCGAGGCGGTGCTCGGGGCGACGCTGCTGGTGTTCCTGTTCGCCTACCTGAACCTCGCCCGCTGGCACGTGCGCTACAGCCACGTGGCGTTCTTCTGGCTCGCCTTCCTGGCGGGCCTCGTCGGCCTGGCGGTGTTCGACCCGCCGGTGGCGGCCGGGGTGGCGCGCATCTCCATCGCGGCCGTGGCCGGGATCGGCCTGCTGCTGATCGTCTACCTCGCCGCCCATAACGGCTACGACCGCGCCATCCTGCTAGTGCCGACCTGGCTGCTGCTGGTGGTCTGGGTCACGGCCGCCGGCTTCGCGGTCACCGGCCAGATCGGCAGCGACCTGGTGCAGCCGGCCCTGATCGGCGGCCTCGTGCTGATCGTGATGCTGATCGGCTTCACGGTGCTCCAGCACGCTTTCGCGGGCGGCGGCCTCAGCCACGCCCTGGTCTCGGACACCGAGCGGCGGGCCCTGGCGCTGACCGGCGCGGGCGACGTGGTGTTCGACTGGGACGTGCCCGCCGACCGGGTCTTCGCCGGCCCCGAGATCGAGGCCCAGCTCGGCCTGCCCCGGGGCACCCTGGAGGGCCCGGCGACGAACTGGCTCGGCACGCTCCACCCGTTCGACGTGGAGCGCTACTCGGCGGCCCTCGACACGGTGATCGAGGAGCGGCGCGGGCGCATCGTCCACGATTTCCGCCTGCGCTCGGCCGCCGGCACCTATTTCTGGTACCGGCTGAAGGCGCGGCCGGTGATCGGCGCCGACGGCGAGGTGATCCGCGTGGTCGGCACCATCGCGGACGTCACCGAGATCAAGACCGCCGAGGAGCGCCTGCTCCACGACGCCGTGCATGACAGCCTGACCGGCCTGCCCAACCGCGAGCTGTTCGGCGACCGCCTCGACGCGGCTCTGGCCTTCGCGGGCCAGGACCAGCGCCTCCGACCCACCGTGATCGTGCTCGATGTCGACCGGTTCAAGGGCATCAACGACGCCATCGGCCTCTCGGCGGGCGATTCGATCCTGCTGACCCTGTCCCGCCGGCTCGGCCGCCTGCTGCGGCCGCAGGACAGCCTGGCCCGGATCTCCAGCGACGAATTCGCCGTGATCCTGCTGTCCGAGCGCGACCCCGACCGGATCCTGGCCTTTGCCGAGATGATCCGCCGGGCGATCGCCACGCCGATCACCTATGCCGACCGGGAGATCTTCCTCACGGTCTCGATCGGGCTCGCCCTCTACGAGGCCGGCGCCAACCTCAAGCGCGACGAGGTGTTCAAGAGTGCCGAGATCGCCATGATCCAGGCCAAGCGCAACGGCGGCGACCGCATCGAGGTGTTCCGCGCCCATATGCGCACCGACCGCTCCGACCGGCTGATGCTGGAGAGCGACCTGCGCAAGGCGATCGAGCGCAACGAGTTGCGGGTGCTGTTCCTGCCGGTGGTCCGCCTCGAGGACCGCACCGTGGCGGGGTTCGAGACCGTCTTGCGCTGGGACCATCCGAAGCTCGGTCGGATCCCGGCCTCGACCTTCATGCCGCTGGCCGAAGAGAGCGGCTTCGTGGTCAATCTCGGCATCTTCGCCCTGGAGCGCACCGCCCTGGAACTCGCCGCCTGGCAGCGCTCCCTCGAGGTCGAGCCGCCGATCTTCGCGGCCTGCAACCTGTCCTCGCGCCAGCTCCTGCGCCACGATCTGCTGCACGACGTGAAGACCGTGCTGGCCCGCTCCGGGGCCCTGCCCGGCTCGCTCAAGCTGGAATTCAGCGAGAGCCTGGTGATGGAGAACCCGGAATACGCCGCCCAGATGCTGGCCCGGATCCACGACCTCGGGGCCGGCCTGTGCCTGTCGGATTTCGGCACCGGCTACTCGGCCCTGTCCTACCTCCAGCGCTTCCCGTTCGACACGATCAAGGTCGACGCGACCTTCGTGCGCCAGATCGGCACCGGCCAGACCGCGATCCTGCGCTCCATCGTCCGGATGGCGAGCGAGTTGAACCTCGCCATCGTGGCGGAGGGCTGCGAATCGGAGAGCGACGCCCAGGCGCTGGCCGGCCTCGGCTGCGAATACGCCCTCGGCCCCGCCTTCGGCGAGCCGATGACCATGCTCCAGGCCCGCCAGATCGTCGGCGCCGCGCCCGAAGCCGCCTGATACAGGTTTCACCCGGCCCGAGCCGGGCTATAACCCCGCCGGGGGACAGGTCTTTCGGCAGGGGATGCGATGACGCCCGATCAGGTCCGGCTCGTCCAGGACAGTTTCGCGAAGGTACGGCCGATCGCCGGGACGGCGGCCGACCTGTTCTACGGGCGCCTGTTCGAGATCGCCCCGGAGGTCCGCCCGCTCTTCCCCGACGACATGGCCGAGCAGAAAAAGAAACTGATGGCCATGCTGGGCCTGGCTGTGGCCAATCTCGGCCACCCGGAGACCGTGGCCCCGGCGATCCAGGAACTCGGGCGCAAGCACGTCGCCTACGGCACGCAGGCCGCCCATTACGCCCCGGTCGGCGCCGCGCTGCTCTGGACCCTGGAACAGGGCCTCGGCCCCGACTTCACCCCCGAGGTCCGCGAGGCCTGGACCGAGACCTACACGCTGGTGGCCGGGTTGATGAAGGGCGCGGCAGCGGAGGCCGCCTGAATACCCTCGAATGCCGCCGATCGGTTTAAGCCCCCCTTAACCATGTCCGCGCAAGCTCCTGTTGACAGGCGGGCCCTCCGGCGCCCGTGAAGGGGATGGCGGATGGCCGAGGCGGCGAGGCGTTACCAGCAGGCGGGCAGCTCGGATCTCGTGCGTCGTCTGATCGCCCGACCAGTCCGGCTGGAGCAGCAGGCCCGGACGCGGCTGCCCCTGCCCGGCCAGGAGGCCCACGGTCCCAGCGTCCCCCAGGATGACCTGCTCGCGGAATCGGACGAGGCCGACGAGATCGCCCGGCTCGAGACCGAGCTGCAGGTGATGAAGGCGGTGCTCCGGGCCCAGCGGCAGGAGGTCGAGGCCCTGCGGGCGCAGCGCCAGCTCCTGACCGAGTCCGCGGCGAGCGACGACGTCCGGGCGACCCGCGAGCGCTGGGCGTCCCTGGTCGACACGCTGCTGATCCGCGCCCGGTGATCCCTCTCCAGACCAAGCGGGGTACGGCCATGGGCGCGCGCTGCTCGCTCGTCGTCAACGGCCGGTCGGTGCGCGTCTCGACCGGCGACACGCCACTCGAGGCGGCGCTCGCCGAAGGCATGATCGCGCCCGTCCAGGCGCAGCTCGCCAACCAGCTCGCCGGCCAGGGCAGCGCCGCGCCGTCGAGCCGCCGCCCGCCGGCCCGTCGCGCCCGGGCCGAGGCCCTGCGGCCGAGCCTGCCCGGCGCCCCGATCCTGGGCCAGGAGGAGGCCCCGCCCCCGCCGGTGGCGATCCGCAAGGGCACCGTCTCGGAGATCCGCCGGCTCTGCCCCGGCATCGTCGAGGTGGTGGCGACCCTGACCCGGCGCCCGAACCTCGAACCGGGCCACCAGGCCCTCGTCACCTTCGCGGGCCTGCCCGCGATGACCCTGTCCCCGACCCTGCGGATCGACGGCTCGGCCGAGATCAACGAGGCGGTGTTCCACATCCCCCGCGATCCCGAGGGCGGCCCGGTCGACGCGATCCGCCTCGACCAGCCGGTGCGCCTGAAGGGCCCCGTCGGCCGCGGCCAGTACCGGCCCGGCGGCGGGCGCCTCGTGCTGGTGGCGGCCGGGGCCGGCTTCGGCCCGATCTGGGCGATCGCCCGGGCGGCCCGCTACATCGAGCCCGCCCGCGAGATGGCCCTGGCGGTGGGCGCCCGCGACGCCCTCGACCTCTACATGCGCGAGAGTCTGGACTGGCTGCGCTGCACCGGCGTCGGCCGGATCGTGCTCTGCGCCGATCGCGGCCGCCAGCGTCCGCCGGACGTGCGGTCCGGGCCGCTCACCGCCCACCTGCCGAGCCTGCGCGCCACTGACGTCGTCCACGTGGCCGGCGACATCGCCACGGTCGGCGCCGTGCAGGTGCTCGCCGCCTCCGTGGGCGCGCGCTGCTACCCGATCGTGCTCGACTGAACCCCGCATTTCCGGCGCCCGGTCGAGCGGATTCCCCGATGCTCCGCGTGCTCTGCCTCGGCTACAGCGTCACAGAGCTGCCGGGCTATGTCGAGCGGGCCAACGCCCTCGCCGCGGCCGAGGGGCGGCCGGTCACCTTCCTGCGCAGCGGCTGGGGCGGGCATTCCCTGCCCGCGATCGCCTGCCTAATCGACGAGATCCTCGACGCGATCCCCTGCGACCACGTCCTGCTGGAGCTGTTTACCGGCAACGTCCGCTACTTCGACGGCGCGACGATGCGGGCCTATCTGGACGACATCCTGGCGGCGACGGCGCGCCGGAACCTGCCGGTGGCCTTCCTCAACCTCCACCAGGGCGGGGTCGATTACGCGGCCGAGCCCGTCGCCGGCCTGCTCGGCGCGTACCGCGCCCTCTACGGCATCCCGTATCTCGATATCGCCGCCCCGGTGGCCGAAGCGGGGGCGGGCGACATCACCTACCTGCTGAAGGACGGGACCCATGTCGCCCCGGCCGGGGCCGAGCTCTACGGCACCCTGGTCTACGCCCTGATGCGGGCGCCGCCCCCGGGCCGCGCCTATCTCGACCGGTTCCGGGGCTTGCCGGTCCGGTTCGACTCGCTGCCGCTGCGCACCCTCCCCGGCCTGGAATGCGGGTTCGACCTGCGCCGCAACGGCATCCCGCTGCACTTCCTGGAGATTCCCGAGGGCGCGAGCGTCGAGATCCCGCTCGGGCGCCCGCGCCACGTGATCGGCCTGCTCGTGACCTACGGGCCGCGGGCGGGCACGCTGACGATCCGGGATCCGGCGCGCGGGCGGACCCGCGCGATCACCGCCTACGACGAAGTCTCGTATTACACGCGCTCGGTCTACCGCAGCGCCGTGTTCCCGGCCGCGCGGTCCCTGACGATCACGCAGGAGGCCGCGCTGCCGGACATCGCCCTGCGCAAGGGCGAGCCGGACCGGGGCGCGCGGCTCGGGCGGATGTCGCACGTCTTCGTCCGGCGCCGGCTCGGGCTCGCCGAGCGCGTCGCGCTGCTCCGCCACCGGCTCTGGCGCCGGCTGAAGGGTTTCCGAAGGGCCTGAGGCCCTTCGGCGGGGTGTCGGGGCAGGCCCCCGACTTCGGGCGAAGCCCGATAAGGCCGGGACGTCAGCTCAGGCGGACGCGCCAGATCTCCTCGGCGTATTCGCGCATCGACCGGTCGGACGAGAACCACGCCATCCGGGCGGTGTTGCGGATCGCCTTGGCCCACCAGCCGCGCGGGTCGCGCCAGGCGGCGTCGATGGAGCGCTGCACCCGCCAGTAATCGTCGAAATCGGCGGTGAGCAGGTACTGGTCGCGCTGGCGCAGGTCGTCGGTGAGCGGCCGGAACCGGCCCGGCTCCTCCGGCGAGAACCGCCCGGAGGCGATCATGTCGAGGGCGGCCGCCAGCCGCGGCGAGGCCTGGATTGCCTTTGCGGCGTAGCCCGGCTCGGCCTCGCGCGCCTGCACCCCGGCCGCGTCGAGGCCGAAGATAAAGATGTTGTCCGCCCCGACATGGTCGCGGATCTCGATATTGGCCCCGTCCAGCGTGCCGACCGTGAGCGCGCCGTTGAGGGCGAACTTCATGTTGCCGGTGCCCGACGCCTCCATGCCGGCGGTGGAGATCTGCTCCGACAGGTCGGCGGCCGGGATGATCGCCTCCGCCAGGCTCACCGAGTAGTTCGGCAGGAACACCACCTTCAGCCGGCCGGCGATGTCCGGATCGTCGTTCACCGCCTTGGCCACGTCGCAGGCGAGCTTGATGATCAGCTTGGCCCGCACGTAGCTCGGCGCCGCCTTGCCGGCGAAGATCTTCACCCGGGGCGTCCAGTCCCGGTGCGGCTCGGCCTTGATCGCCTGGTAGAGCGCCACCGTCTCGACGACGTTGAGCAGCTGGCGCTTGTATTCGTGGATGCGCTTGACCTGGACGTCGAACAGCGCGTCCGGGTCGATGTCGGTGCCGGTGCGCTCGGCCACGAGCTTGGCGAGCGCCTCCTTGCGCTGCCGGCGCACGGCGGCGTAGCGCGCCACGAAGGCGGGATCCTCGGCATGGGCCTCGAGGCCCCGGAGCAGCTCGGGATCGTCGAGAACGCCCGCGCCCACCGTCTCCACGGCGAGCCGGGTGAGGCCCGGATTGGCGTTGTGGAGCCAGCGCCGGAAGGTGATGCCGTTGGTCTTGTTGACGATCTTGTCCGGATCCAGGGCGTGCAGCGGCGCGAACACCGTGGACCGCATCAGGTCGGTGTGCAGCGCCGAGACGCCGTTGACCCGGCGGGAGCCGTGGAAGGCGAGGTGCCCCATCCGCACCCGGCGGCCATGGGCCTCGTCGATCAGCGAGATCGAGGCCAGGTAGGCGGCGTCCTGGTGGGCGGCGTCCTGGCGGCCGTGCTTGGCCTGCTCCTCGAGATGCATCCAGTTGATCAGGTAGATGATCTGCATGTGGCGCGGCAGCAGCCGCTCCATCAGCTCCACCGGCCAGGTCTCCAGCGCCTCGGGCAGCAGGGTGTGGTTGGTGTAGTTCAGCGTGTTGGTGGTGACGTGCCACGCATCCTCCCAGGAGAGGTCGTGGTCCTCCATCAGGATGCGCATCAGCTCCGGCACCGCGATGGCCGGGTGGGTGTCGTTGAGCTGGATCGCGGCGTGGTCCGGCAGGGACCGCACGTCGCCGCGCTCCGTGACGTGGCGGGCGATGAGGTCCTGGAGCGAGGCAGAGGTGAAGAAGTATTCCTGGCGCAGGCGCAGCTCCTGGCCGTCGGCCGAGGAATCGCTCGGATAGAGCACCCGCGAGATCGCCTCGGCGCGCATGCGCGCCGCGACCGCGCCGACATGGTCGCCGCCGTTGAAGCGGGCGAGGTCGACGGGCTCGCCGGCCTCCGCCTTCCACAGGCGCAGCCGGTTGACGTGGCGCCCGCGCCAGCCGACCACCGGGATGTCGTGGGCGACCGCCTGGACGGTCTCGGCCGGCTGCCAGTGGCGGCGGATCACGCCCTCGCCGGGCGAGGACAGGGTGACGGTGCCGCCGAAGCCGATCCTGTAGGTCGCGTCGGGCCGGACGAACTCCCAGGGGTTGCCCTCCGCGAGCCAAGTCTCCGGCGCCTCGCGCTGCCAGCCATCCTCGAAGGATTGGCGGAACAGGCCGTGGTCGTACCGGATGCCGTAGCCGATCGCCGGGATCCCGATGCTGGCCATGCTGTCCATGAAGCAGGCGGCGAGCCGCCCGAGCCCGCCATTGCCGAGCGCCGCGTCGGGCTCGGCTTCCTGCACGGCGTCGAGATCGACCCCGAGCTCCCGGAGCGCCGCCCGGGTCGTCTCGGTGAGGCCGAGGTTGTTCATCGCGTCCGACATCAGCCGGCCGATCAGGAATTCGAGCGAGAGGTAGTAGACCCGCTTGTTCGGCACGGCCTTCTCGGAAGCCATGCAGGCCGCCACGATCCGCTCGCGCAGGGCCAGCGCGGTCGCGGCGAACCAGTCGCGCGGACGGGCGTTCTCGGGCGTCCGGCCCAGCGCGAAGCTGAGCTTGGCGCGGATCGATTCCCGCAGGTCGACCACGGAATCGCCGGTCTGGGACAGGAGCGGCGCGGTCCAGGCGGCGGGCGCCGGGATCTGGGAAGCGCTGTCGTCGCGCGAGGCGTCCCGCGGGGCGGGCGGAGTGAGAACGTCGTTCAGCACGTGCAGGTCCCCCAAAGTCGGCTCCCTGGATGCTAGCGCCAGGGGTATCGTGGGCGGATTATCTCTTTTGATGGATTGCCACCGCGTGAACGGGCGGACATCCGAGCCCCGAAGCCGCGACTGTGCGGCCGGCTTCCGGGCGAAGTCGTGGCAGCGCCGCCCCGACCGGGGTGCGCGACTACGCGGCCAGAGATATGGCGCGACTACGTGACATTCTAGACACAACGGCCGGCCCGGCCAGCCCGCATCGCGCGCATCTGAGCCGTCGCCAGCGCGCGGCTCAGCGGTTAACCCTGCACCCGGGGATTCGCGAGGGGCAGCATGACCGAGACCGTCTGGTGGAAGCGTGGGACCGTCTACCAGGTCTATCCCCGCTCGTTCCAGGACACGAACGGCGACGGGGTCGGCGACCTGCCGGGCATCACGGCGCGGTTGGACTACCTCGCCTGGCTCGGGGTCGACGCCGTGTGGATCTCGCCGGTCTACCCCTCGCCCATGGCGGATTTCGGCTACGACGTGGCCGATTACTGCGGCATCGACCCGTTATTCGGCACGCTCGCCGATTTCGACGCGCTGATCGCCGAGGCCCATCGGCGCAAGCTCAAGGTGATCCTCGACTTCGTGCCCAACCATTCCTCGATCGCGCATCCGTGGTTCGCCGAGAGCCGGTCGTCGCGGTCGAGCCCGAAGCGGGACTGGTACATCTGGCGCGACCCGGCCCCGGGGGGCGGTCCGCCGAACAACTGGGTGTCGAATTTCGGCGGCCCGGCCTGGACGCTCGATGCGGCCACCGGCCAGTACTATTACCACGCCTTCCTGGCCGAGCAGCCGGACCTGAACTGGCGCAACCCCGCCGTGCGGGCCGCGATGCACGACGCCCTGCGCTTCTGGCTGGAGCGCGGCGTCGACGGGTTTCGGGTCGACGTGATCTGGCACCTGATGAAGGATGCCGGATTCCGCGACAACCCGGCCAATCCCGACTATGCGCCGGGCACGCCCGAGATCAACCGCTTCACCCAGGTCTATTCCGCCGACCGCCCGGAGGTGTTCGACGTGATCGCCGGGATGCGGGCGGTGCTGCGCCAGTACGGCGAGCGGGTGCTGATCGGGGAGATCTACCTGCCGATCGAGCGGCTGGTGGCCTATTACGGCCCGGATCTCACCGGCGCCGACCTGCCCTTCAACTTCCAGCTGATCCAGACCCCGTGGCGGGCCGACGCGGTCGCCGACCTCGTGGCCAATTACGAGGCGGCGTTGCCCGAGGGCGGCTGGCCGAACTGGGTGCTGGGCAACCACGACCAGCCGCGGATCGCCGCCCGGGTCGGCGAGGCCCAGGCGCGCATCGCCGCGATGCTGCTGCTCACCTTACGCGGCACCCCGACCCTCTATTACGGCGACGAGATCGGCCTCGGCCACGTCCCGATCCCCCCGGGGCGCGCCCAGGACCCCTGGGAGCGCAACGAGCCCGGCCACGGCCGCGACCCGGAGCGCACGCCGATGCAGTGGGACGAGTCCCCGCAGGCCGGCTTCTCCACCGCGGAGCCGTGGCTGCCCCTCTCCGAGGATTGGGCGACCCGCAACGTCGAGAGCCAGCGCTCGGACCCCGGTTCGATGCTGACCCTGCACCGGCGGCTCCTGGCTCTGCGGCGCGACCATGCGGCGCTCGCGGTCGGCGACTACCGGGGGCTGCCGGTCGAGGCCGCGGACGTGTTCGCCTACGAGCGCAGCGCCGACGGGGAGAGCCTGCGGGTGATCCTGAACTTCGGCGATGCCCCGCAGAACCTGCCGCTGCCCGAGGGCGATTGGGGCGTGCTGCTCTCGACGCTCGCCGGCCGGGCGGGCGAGCGGATCCGGGCGCACCTCGCCCTCGCACCCGCCGAGGGGGTGATCCTGCGCCGGGCCTGAGGGCCCGGCCCTCCCCTGCCATCTCTTGTCGCAGTGCAGCGCAGTCATCAAGCTGTGGCCGAATCTGTAACCGATGCTTAAGGCTGTCCCTGGCCTATTTTGTGCGTCGCAGCGGAACTGTTGCGACGAAGGAGCATTGGACATGGTTGAGGCCGTGACAGCCGTGTCTGCCCGATCCTCTGCCCGACCGGGGCATCCCGCCCGGCCAGGATCGATGCCCATGCACGACGCGCTTCGCGGTGGTTCGCTCGCCGACGAGTCCTTCGGCGAGAGCGGCGGTGCCGCAGCGCAGTTCACCAACCCGGCTTGGCCGGCCTCGCTGCGCCGCCGCATCCTCTACGCCACCCCGGAGATGGCCGATTTCGTGAAGACCGGCGGCCTCGGCGAGGTCTCGGCCGCCCTGCCCCGGGCACTGGTGCCGCATTACGACATCCGCGTCCTGATCCCCGGCTACCGCCAGGTCCGGGCCGCCTTCCCGGAGATCCCGGTGGTCGCCCGGCTCGAGGGCTTCGCGGGCGTCCCGCCCTGCGACCTCGGCCTGGTCGAGGCCGCCGACGGATTGCGCATCTACGTCCTGCTGGCGCCCGAGCTCTACGAGCGCGACGGCACGCCCTACGGCGACGCCCACGGCGATTTCGGCGACAACGACCTGCGCTTCGCCCGCCTGAGCCTCGCGGCCGCGGAGATCGCCGCCGGCGCCGATTCCGACTGGGCCGCCGACCTGCTGCACCTCAACGACTGGCAGGCTGCCCTCGCCCCGGCCTACCTGGCCTGGCGCGGCCGGCGCATCCCGAGCGTGCTGACCATTCACAACCTCGCCTATCAGGGCCTCTTCCCCCGCGACAGCCTGGGCCGCCTCGGCGTGCCGGATTCGGCCTTCCAGGTCGACGGCGCCGAGTTCTACGGCCAGCTCTCCTTCCTCAAGGCCGGCATCTTCTACGCCTCGCAGGTCACCACCGTGAGCGAGACCTATGCCCGCGAGATCCAGACCCCCGAGATGGGCTGCGGGCTCGACGGGCTGCTGCGCACCCGCGCCGGCCAGGGCCGGCTCGCCGGCATCCTCAACGGCATCGACGAGAGCTGGGACCCGAGCACCGACCAGCACCTCGCCACCCGGTTCGAGGTCGACGACTGGAAGGGCAAGCGCGCCAATGCCGAGGCGGTGCGCCAGCAATTCGGGCTCGCGGTCTCGCGCGGGCCGCTCTTCGCCATCGTCTCGCGCCTGGTGCACCAGAAGGGCATCGATCTGAGCCTGCAGGCGGCCGAGGCGATCGTCGCCGAGGGCGGCCAGCTCGTGGTGATCGGCCAGGGCGAGGGCCGGTTCGAGCAGGCTTTGCGCGGCCTGGCCAAGCGCCACCCCGACGCGGTCGGCGTCCATGTCGGGTTCGAGGAGGCCCAGGCCAGGCGGATGTTCGCCGGCAGCGACTTCCTGCTGATGCCCTCGCGGTTCGAGCCGTGCGGGCTCGCCCAGATGTACGCCCAGCGCTTCGGCTCCCTGCCGATCGTGCACCGCACCGGGGGGCTGGCCGACACGGTCGAGGACGGGGTGACCGGCTTCACCTTCGCGGAGGCCTCGGCCACCGCGTTCGGGTCGGCGGTCCGCCGGGCCTTCGAGGCGTTCGGCCAGAAGAAGCGCCTCAACGCCATGCGCCGGCGCGCCATGGCCGCCCGGTTCGGCTGGGACCAGGCCGCCGACAGCTATGCCGGCCTCTACGCCCGCGCCATGGGCAACAGCCCGGCGCTGCGCTGGCGCGCGGCGTAAGGCCGGGTTTCCAAAGGGCTCAGCCCTTTAGCGGGGGGGCGGGGGCTGGGAAGCCCCCGAGACACCAGGGCTCTGCCCTGGACCCGCAAAAGGTCACGGACCTTTTGAATCCGTGACCTTCGGGGACGAGCCCCTATCGCTCCAGCACGAAGATCATCGTGGCGAGCGGCGGCAGGGTCAGCGACAGGGACTGGGCCTGGCCGTGGCTCGCCTCCCCGTCGGTGTGGCGG